>SLQI01000111.1 GCA_007131535.1 Balneolales bacterium
ACCACTTAACCACTTAGTTAAACCTGTTGATAAACCCGATATATGAGGTAGGCTTATGAATTTTCTAAAAATCCTGTTTATACCGGCACTTCTGATTTCCATAGTTACCCGGGCTCAGGCCCAGGACCCTGCGGAGATCATCCGAAATATGGAAGACATGATGCTCGGTAACTCCAATTATTCGGAAATGACGATGAAAATTGAACGTCCGCGCTATGAGCGTGAAATTTCCATGCGCTCCTGGTTACTCGGACGCGATTATTCAATGATAGTTGTCACCGCACCCGCACGTGATGAAGGAACCGCCTATTTAATGCGCGGCAATGAGATTTGGAACTACGATCCCCGCATTGATCGCACCACCCGTCTTCCGTCCTCCATGATGGCCCAATCCTGGATGGGGTCAGATTTTACCAACGACGACCTGGTACGCGACTCGGACCTGGTTGATGATTTTGAGCATGAACTCCTGGACACCGAAGAGTACGAAGGGCGTCAGGCGTATGTCATCGAAATGATCCCCAAGCCTGATACTCCGATTGTATGGGGTAAAGTCAAAATGTGGATTTGCTCGGAGGACTATATCCAGCTGCGGGTGGAAAACTACGATCAGCGGGACAGGCTGGTAAATACCATGCGGCTGGATGAAATCACCCGCTTCGGCGACCGCGACCTCCCGTCCCGCATCACCGTAGAACCAGCCGACAAAGACAACGAACGCACCATCCTGACCTACCAGGAGATGGAGTTCAACATCGATATAGACGAAGACTTCTTTACCCGACCCAATATGCAGCGAATTCAGTAACCAATGATCAGTGTGTCAGGGCTACAGTGTGACAATCAATAATTTTGACACACTGATTCTCTGATACTCTGATTCACTGACAAACTAAGTTTATCCCCTTGGTCTGGTTTTTCTGAGTATCGAAAAAAGGATTTTAGATATCTCATCAACATCATCGAATACGGATTCAAAAGCTTTTTGTGAAATGATGCCGGTATCCTTCAATAGCGACAACCAATATTTGGTTTCAAGACTTTCCTTGTATGAAATTGCAATTTTTGAAGAAAAGTCAGCCTTGGAAATGGCACCATTTGCCTCTGCAACATTGGCTCCTATTGAGGTACCGCTACGAAGTACTTGTTTGGAAAGAATGAACTCTTGTTTATCCCGACTGAGATATTGGTACAATTTTACCATACGAATAGCAAAGGTATATGACTTTTTATAAAGGTTATTATCCATAGTTCTGAGATTTAGTCTTAGGATGCTACATAATCAAGAGCTTTAAAACAGCTAACCCTTACACTGACACACTGATGCCCTGACAAACTGAAAAACTGATAACTGAATATGTACACGTATATAAAACTTGCCTGGCGTAATATCTGGAGAAACCGGCGGCGGACTTTGATTACCGTTTCGGCGATTATTTTTGCAGTGGTTATTGCAATCATGATGCAGTCGATCAACCGGGGCAGCTATGAGGTGATGATTGAGCGATCGGTAAACTTCAGCACCGGTTATCTGCAGATTCAGGATTACCGGTATGATGATGAAGCCTCGCTGGATAACTCCTTTTATTTTGATGATGAACTTCGTCGGCGAATTTTAGATGCCGATGACCGCATCGAAAAAATTCTGCCGAGAATTGAAACCTTCATGCTGGCCGCGAACGATCAGTCCACCCGGGGTGCGGTTGTATTCGGGATCAACCCGGAAAAAGAACAGCGGTTTAATGAGCTCCAAAACTTTAAATCCGACGGACGTTTTTTTGATCCCGACGAACAAGCTGCCATTCTCAGCGAAGGACTGGCCAACCGGCTGCAACTCGCAGTCGGGGATAGTCTCGTGCTTATCGGGCAGGGCCGTTTCGGCATGTCGGCCAGCGGACTGTTTGAGATTACCGGCCTCATTGATCACCCGATCCGGGACCTGAATAATCAGGCGGTTTTTTTACCACTCCAGACCGCCCAGCAATTTCTGTCTGCCGATGATCACCTCACATCCATAATGATCGCTCCGCAGAGGGAAGGCCAAACCAACAGCGTAGCCCAATCCCTCAAACGGGAACTCGACGGTTCCGAGCTGGTTGTATTCACCTGGCCGGAGCTGATGCCGGAACTCCTTGAACTGATGGAGCTGGATCTGGCCGGTCCCCGATTTTTCACCCTGATTCTCTATCTGGTTATCGGCTTCGGCTTCTTCGGCACTATCCTGACGATGACTATGGAGCGGCTGAAAGAGTTCGGAGTTTTATTATCAGTGGGAATGAAACGTGCACGACTGGCCTCTGTAGTATTCATCGAAACACTGATGATTAGCATCCTCGGTGTCCTGGTCGGGATGGGAGCAGCTTGGCTGATCCTCAAAGCTATCGACCCCATAGTCCTCTACGGAGATGCCGCTCAGGCCGTCATCGACATGGGATTTGAACCGGTTTTGCCGATGTCATTTGCCGCCGATCAATTCTACATCCAGGGATTTTATGTATTTCTGATCGCGATGGCGGTGTTCTTATTCCCGCTGATTAAAGTGATGAGGCTAAATATCCTGGAAGCGGCAAGAAGTTAATGAGCATAGTGCATGGCGCAGAGGGCAGAGTACTAAGTAAAAAGCCGCTATCTGCTATGTCCCATGCGCACTATCCTCTGCTCCATTGAAAAAAATCAAAAACTTATGAAAACCTTAATCACGATATCCTGGCGAAACATCTGGCGCCACCCGGCTCGAAGCTCAGTTTTATTAGTTGCAATTATTGTTGGCTTGTGGGCCGGTGTCATTGCAGTAGGTACCATGAACGGGCTCATGCAGCAGCGTATGGACTACATGATTGAAAGCGAAATTACCCATGCCCAGATTCATCATCCCGAATTTCTGGCTGAGGGCAACTCCTGGATGTTTATCCCGGAACATGACCGGATTGCCGCCTGGCTTGAAAATGACCCCAGGGTGGTATCCTATACTTCCAGAACGCTCACCGACGGGATGCTGCAATCCCCGGTAAAAACCTCAGGAGTGAGAATCCGGGGGCTGGATATTGAATCCGAAAGCCGCACGACAACTTTCCACGAAAATATGGTGGAAGGGGAATATCTCGATACGGATATGCGCAATGCCGTAATTCTGGGCAAAAGACTTGCCGAAGAACACAATATGGAAATAGGTAACCGCATCGTCCTTACTTTTGAGGATATCAATAATGAACTGACCTCCGCTTCATTCAACATTGCCGGATTTTATGAGTCAGCCTCATCCGACTACGACCGGCGCAATGTTTTAATCCGCTCTGAAGACTTTCTGGATATTCTGGCAGACCGGTCGATATACCATGAGATTGCGATTATGCTGGAAAATGAGGACAAAGCAACAGCTTTTGTGGCAGACCTCAACTCAGAATTCAGTGGAATCACCGCCCAAACCTGGCGGGAGCTATCCCCGGAATTAAGCATGCTGGTCGAACTCGGGGGCATCATGGTTTATTTCATAACGATGCTCATCATGATAGCTCTGGCTTTCGGCATCTTAAATACGATGCTGATGGCCCTGTTCGAGCGCATGCGGGAAATCAGTATGTTGATTTCCATCGGAATGAGCCGGCTCAGGGTGTTTCTGATGATTATGCTTGAATCAATTGTACTGACCGTCACAGGAGCAGCCACAGGTTTTGTACTGGCCTGGCTCAGTTTATGGCATTTCACCGGAGCCGGCATCAACCTTGAGATATTTGCCGGAGAGGAAGGTTTTGCGGAAATCGGGTGGGATCAATTTGTCTACCCGATTATGTCAACCGGAGAGTATGTGGCGATTATATCCGTCGTAATCACAATCACGCTGCTGGCATCACTTTATCCCGCACTGAAAGCAATACGGATTGATCCGCTTGAAGTAGAGAAGTAGCGAAAAGCATAACTGCGATTTTTTTTAATTACAAAAGGAGATACCATGCCTATAGTAAAAACCAAAAACCTATCCAAAGTCTACAATCCGGAAACCGTTCCGGTGCACGCACTGCGTGATGTAAATATATCCATTGAAAAAGGCGAGTTCACCAGTATTGTTGGCCCATCCGGGTCCGGCAAAACCACACTGCTCAATATGATCGGTGGTCTGGACAAGCCCACCTCCGGAACCGTTGAGGTGAACGGCGTTCAAATCACCGGAATGAAGGACAGCAAGCTGATTGACTTCCGCCTGCACAACATTGGCTTTGTATTCCAGCACTACAACCTGATCCCCGTATTTACCGCCCGGGAGAATGTCTCCTTTATCATGCTGTTACAAGGGCGCGACAAGAAGGAGATGCAGCAGCGGGCAGATGAGCTGCTGGACCAGGTTGGATTAGGGGATCGAAAGGATGCCCGCCCCGCGCAGATGTCCGGCGGTCAGCAGCAGCGTGTAGCGGTGGCCAGAGCGCTGGCTTCCGAGCCGAAGTTTATCCTGGCCGATGAACCCACCGCCAACCTGGATGGCGCCTCAGCGATGAATCTGCTCGACATCATGCAGCGCATGAACCGGGAGCAGCACGTCACTTTCGTATTCTCAACGCACGACAAGCGTGTCATAGACCGGGCGCGCCGTGTTATCACGATGGTAGACGGAGCTGTACATAGTGATGAATACCAAAAAGCAGAAGAGTATGATGAATCAAAAGCTTAAAAAAGCAGTCCCGTCATTTATTGCAACATGGCTCGTAATTGCCGGGTTATCTGCACAGGGTTACGGTCAGGGATTTGATGACTTGCGAATCAGCGGCTATGTACAGGGTAACCCCGTTCGAATAGCAGCGGAGATGCCGGAGCCGATCGGTGATGAAACCTGGATGGAGTACCGTCTGCAAAACCGGCTGAATGTACGATATAGCGCGACATCAAACCTTACATTTCACTGGCAGATGCGCACCCGCTTTTTCGGCGGAGACCTGGTTCAGGACTTCCCCGGCTATGCCGATGCCATCGACCGGGACGACGGACTGGTAAACCTTTCCTGGATGATAACCGAACAGGATAACTGGTTTCTCCACTATATCCCTGACCGCTTGTATGCCGAATGGGACCGTGGCGATTGGAATGTCCGCCTGGGGCGTCAACGGGTGAACTGGGGTGTAAACATGATCACCAACCCCAACGACATCTTCAACATCTACTCGTTCTACGATTTCGACTATCCGGAACGACCGGGATCGGATGCCATTCGTATTCAGCGTCATCTCAGGTTCGGATCTCACGTGGAAATTGCCGTAAACCCGGCACGCGACCCGGAAAACAGTGTAGCGGCTGCCCTGTACGCGTTTCGTGCCCGCGGTTATGATGTGCAGGTGATCAGCGGATATTTTCGTGAACGCTTCACTTCAGGACTCGGCTGGGCCGGAGATTTTCGGGGCGCCGGTATTAAAGGAGAAACTATGTTTTACGCTGATCTGGATGATGGCGAAGATGGTGACCGGGAAACCAATTTCATTGCCTCGGCATCAATGGATTATATGTTCGCCAACAGTCTTTTCCTGGTCGCGGAGTTCTTGTATAACCATGAAGGCGGGCGGGATCAGTTTTTGCTCATGGCTGAAGAACTCACGCCTGATAATCCGTCGTTTTCCAGATATCAGGTGACCTCACAGCTGACTTATCCTTTTAATCCGATTTTAAACGGGTCGATTGCCGGCATTTACTACCCGGATGAAGAGGCTGTATTTTTTTCACCGTCCATGACCTGGTCGGTAATGCAGGATCTGGATCTGCAAGTACTCGCTCAGTTCTTCACCGGCAGTGATGATTCAGCATTCGCCAACGCCGGCAACGTGATTACAGCTTCTCTGAAATACAACTTCTAACTTTGAAATTCCAAACTACAAACACCTTCCAAATAAATGCATGTGGCAAAATCCCAAATAAATTCCAATTTATCCAATGTTCAGTTTCCGAAACCAATACCCGGCACCCGTTTGTAGTTTATTTGATATTTGAAGTTTGACCATTGCGAATTCCTTTTCATACCAAATGGCATTTTTATGAAGACTACACTCAAATCAAAATTAAAAACTAAGCCGCAGCCCTGTCCGCACTGTAAAAACCCGAAACCGGTTTTCTGGGAATTACCCGGTGTCTACTGGATTCAATGTTCCGAATGCAATGCGACAACCACCATGGAAGACGACCGCTACCAGGCCCTGAGGTTGTGGAACTGGAGAAAGATTAGCCCAAAAAACTAACAAGACCATACGATCATCATAAATGAAAAAGTGGTTAATTTTACTTCTCGGTATTCTTGGGGTTACAGAAGTACTCCGGGCTGATGAACCCGGAAGCCGGCCTTATCAAAGTCAGTGGGTTGTGCTGCCTTTTGCCGGTTATGCCCCCGAAACAAGTCTTTTGTTCGGCGGGCTGGCAATGCATCAATTCAAACCGGGTGGGGCAGGTGAAGAGACCCGATCTTCGAACATAATTTCCTCTGCAGCCTACACCTTGAATCGGCAATTTCTGCTGGAGCTCACACCCAATATCATATTCCGCAGGGAATCTTTGATTCTGGATGGCCGCTACGAATATTCGTTCTTCCCGGATAGCTACTGGGGAGTAGGTGCCCACTTACCCGACGAGGCCGAAACCGATATTGAATACCGGCAGTATGACTTCCGGCAGGCAGTACTGTTCAAAGCTGCTCCGAATCTTCATGCCGGACCCTTAATTCGCTGGAGCCGGCTGACCGACATATCGTTTCCGGAAGGATTCGCCCAGCCACCCGGTCCCTCCGATACCGAAATTTCGGAGGGGAGTACGTTGTATGGTGCCGGGTTTTCAATTCGGCATGACCGGCGCAACAGCCTGATCACCCCGACCGAAAATTATTACTTTGAATTCACCGGGATGATTTACCCTGAATTCATCGGCAATAAACACCCTCACAGCAGTTGGCTGGCGGATGCGCGGCGTTACCTCGATCTGTACGGGGATCAAACTTCGGTACTGGCATTTCATATCCGGAGTCTGTTCACGACCGGTAATCCGCCTTTTCAGGAATACGCGCTGCTCGGCGGAAGGGAAATTATGCGCGGGTATTATGAAGGACGATTCCGGGATAACAATGCCTTGCAAATTCAGGCCGAATTCCGCCGGCATATATACCGGCGTTTCGGGGCGACCTTGTTCGCGGCTGCGGGCGAAGTCTGGAACCGTTTTGAGGAAATATCGTTTACTAACCCAAAACTATCTGCCGGCGCCGGCCTCCGATTTAATATTAATCCTGAAGATACGACCCATTTGAGGGTTGATTTCGGACTCGGCCGGCATGGTAGCGGTTTATACATTACCATCGGCGAAGCCTTTTGATTTTGCGGATGGGTAAGGTCGAGGGATTAGAAATCCGGCAAGTTGGAAAAGAGAGGTCAGAGCCAGTATTACCTGAATTATCCAAGTTACTAATCTTTTATTGCTTATGAAGCTCAGGCTGTTATACTTATTGATCCTGCTAATTGCACTCCTGCTGCTGTTGGTCGGCACTGCAGGACTTTTTTCTGCATCAACAAGCCCGATACGGGGACCCGGCGGTGAAGATATTCCGAATAGCATTGCGGAGCTGGATCAGGTTGAACTTGGCGGGCTTCAACAATGGATACTGATGCGGGGCGTCGATCAATCCAACCCTGTTTTGCTCTGGCTGCACGGCGGGCCGGGTGCAGCGCAGATGCCGCTGGCCCACCATCTGGACAGTCAGCTCGAAAAAGAATTTGTAGTTGTGCATTGGGATCAACGGGGAGCCGGCAAATCCAACCACAGCAGGTTTGATGAGGGGACGATGACTTTCGATCAATTTTTCAGTGATACCCATGAGCTGATCGAATACCTCAAAAATCACTTTGACCAGGACAAAATTTATCTGCTTGGTCATTCCTGGGGTACTATGCTCGGGATCGAATATGCCCGAAAACATCCGGAAAACCTGTACGCCTACATCAGTGTGAGCCAGGTTGTGGATAACCATCGGGCGTACGGGATCAGCCACAATTGGTTGAAGTCCGAAATTGAAACGAAAGGCAGCCGGAGTGATAAAAACCGACTTCAGGAACTGGGCGAACCACCTTACACCGATCATAGCAGCCATGTAAAACTCGCCGGTTTAGTTGGGGATTATGGCGGAAATTTCGACATCAGTATGTCTCGCATGGCGCGCATTGCTTTCCGATCGCCGGAATACAATCTGCGGGATTACTACCGGTGGCTCAATGGTGCCAATCGCGGAAGCGGACCGATGTGGGATGAAGTTTTTGCGCATCATATTGATTATATGACAAAGGCGCCGGTCCTTGAAGTACCGGTCTGGTTTCTGATAGGTGATAAAGATAAAAATACCCCCCGGCAACTGATCGAAGAATATTATGATTTGATCAAAGCTCCCCGAAAAGAGCTCGTCATTTTCGACTCCTCGGCTCATACCCCTTTTCTTGCAGAGCCGGAAAAGTTCAATCGTGAGATTATCAACATAAAAACCAGTCTGAATGCAAGTGGCACTGAATAGCATCATCGCAGCTCTGCTGCTGACGAGCCTTTTGCCCGGAGAACCGGAACTTCGACCGGAT
>SLQI01000223.1 GCA_007131535.1 Balneolales bacterium
ACCTTTAATATCCACCTTTAACAACATAGTATTCATATACTTATGCCAATGTCAGAAACACTCAGCCACTTTCCTAACTAATGCCTGTAAGAAAAGTGGTAGTGTCGTAAGAAATCGCCAGGATCAAGGAGCGCGAAGCTCCCAAAAAGCGCAGTGTACAGTCCGTACAAGAGCATATTTGGGACGTGAGAAAGGCCGATATTGGCGTTTTCTTACAGACACTAACTACCCTATCCTGCCAATTCCGGACTGAAATATTTATCCAGTGATCGGACGGTTTCGTGCGCCGGGCGGTCAAAATAAACTCCGTTGCCACCACCTACCCCTCTGAGAAATAAATAAATAACTCCGCCAAAATGGTTGTCATACTGAAATCCGGGCATCCGGGTTTGCAAATACCGGCACAACGCGACCGTATAAATATGGAATTGGAGATCATAGCTGCGATCACGAATATGAGCGGATAATTTCCCGGTTTGATAATCTTCCGGACGGTTCCCGAGGTAATCACTTTTATAATCCAGTATGTAATATTTCCCCTGATATTCAAAAACCAGATCTATAAACCCTTTCATATATCCAGGGGCTTGAATCCTGCCATTAGAGGAGCTTTGCTCACCGGAGACGATGCGCTCAATCTCATTTACTTCCGCTTCCGAAATCCGGAAATGAAACTCCATCTCCTGAAGGCACTGCCCGGGCTTAATGTTGGCAAGCCGGGATTGATCATCCCCATGTAAAAGCGGCGCTTGCAGGGCTTGATGTGTCATGCCGCGTATGGCGGGCTGCCAATGCGGATCAAAGTCAAATTCGTCAAGCTGCCAGTCAATTTCCCGGTTAATAACCTCCTCCGGTGCTGTGAAATCGATCAGCTCAAAAATCCGGTGCATAAAAATTCCCGGCCTCGCCCCCTTCGGAAAACTGAAGATGTTTTTGACGTCGGTACCCTGCTCTTCTGCGCCCGGGGTATCATCCCAACCGCCTTCATCCGCAAAAGGGTTATCCGGTTCAGCCTGCATACCCTGTTTCAGCCCGGAGTAAGAAGTAATATACCATGACGGAAGCACTTCCCCACGCTTCCATACCCTGGCCGCTCCGGCCACAGTGGATGCCCCATCCTGCTCACCAACTTTTCCATTGACCTCTGCCGGTTCGGTAATTCCGATATGCTCCAAAGAAGCCAGTTTTTCAAAAGCCTCCGGCAAGGTATGCTCATCAACATTTGGAGTACCGGAGTTTTCGATGATATTCCTAAGATATTCCGCACCAAACAACAGGCCGGCCAGTGGAGACAGTGCCTGCTTTTCGTAAGGTACCCAGCCGACATAACATCGAAATTGGGCACGGGTAAGAGCTACATAGGCAAGACGGAGTTGTTCAGAAACACTTTCCCGAAGTACGAGTGCTCCTGCCCGATCATGAAGTCCGTTAAGATCAACCCGGCGCTCCCCTGATTCATGAAACACCATGGGCGGCTTTGGTTTCGTATCATTAATCCCCGACCATAAATACGGACAAAACACCACCGGAAACTGAAGTCCCTTGGCTGAATGCATAGTGATGATTTTAACCAATTCATGGTCACTTTCAAGCCGAAGCTCTTCATCTTCGTTTCCGCCGGGCTCCTCTTTCTTTCGGTTGATCCACTTGATCAAATCATCCAGCCCATGCATCCCCGACCGGGTATATTCGTTGATCAATTCGGCAAGATGTTGCAGGTTGGTCAGGGTTCGCTCCCCGTCCGCATATTCCAGGATGACTTCAAGAGGAGTGTGATTATATTCATTCGCATCCGTTAATGGGGCATTCAAAAACTCCTGCCACATGGGCATGACCCCCCGGTGACGAAATAGCTCATTCAAATATCTGATGCGATCAAGCACGGATAGCCATGCTTCTTCATCCTCCCGCAGAAACTGCAGTCCGGAAAAGGTAAACCCACCGATCCGCGAGCACAGCAAAGCTCGCAAAAGTGCCGGGTTGGACGGTTCCCGTATCGAATACAGTAACATCAGCATGTACTCTAATTCCGGGCTCTGAAACACACTTCGGCGGGATTGATTTACACTGCGGATTCCGCGCCTGGCCAGCTCCTCTTTCACCATTGTACCCTCAACATGCCGGCTGACCAACACCGCAATATCGCGTGCTCTAACCGGTTGTCCCTCAATCCGAAAATGCTCAGAGTGAGCCAGAACCCGCTCAATTTCCATCGCGGTTTCAACAGCAACCCGCCGACTCGCTTGATCTTTATTAATCAGGTCATGATCCGGTCTCTTCAGAATCTGCAGAGGCTCCTTCGGCAATACGGAGTCGGTAATTTCCGGCTCCTGCCCTTTTTTATGAGCGGCAATAGGTTCAAATGTGATCTCTTCCAGCAAAAACGGCCGGTCCTTCTGATAACTGAATAGCCGGTTAACCGCTTCAACCAGCTTTTCAACAGAACGGTAATTGGTATCCAAAGTCCAGTGGTGCTGTACTTTTTGTTTAGCCCGGATATATGTGAAGATATCAGCACCCCGGAAGCTATATATCGACTGTTTAGGATCTCCGATCAGAAAAAGGCTTAGGCTC
This sequence comes from Balneolales bacterium, assembly GCA_007131535.1. GTDB lineage: Bacteria > Bacteroidota > Rhodothermia > Balneolales > Natronogracilivirgulaceae > SLJN01. The sequence goes on from SLQI01000223.1 coordinate 2,575, forward strand.
CTTTCCGCAGGATCAATATAAATTTTATCAAACACCTCAAACTGCACCGGATCGGTATCCTGAAATTCGTCAATTAATGCCGCCGGATACTCCTTTTGCATCACCCTGACCAGCTCCGGTTGTTCGAGTGCCTGACTGAGTGAAATCAGCAGATCATCATACGAGCGAACCTTCCGGTCTTTTTTGGCTTGCTCATAGCGCCGGCGAAATTCGTTAATGATGTATGAAAGCAACGCCAGTTCCAACTCGCCGGATTGCACCAGTTTATGCAGCTCCCCGCACAACTCAAAAAACCGCTGATGCGGCAGCTCGCGGCCATCCGCCAACTCACCCGTTCGGTATTCGTTAATAGTTTCAAGAGTAAATTTTTCAAAATCCGGGAATTTGCGGGAGGGATTATATGGCGCTTCATCCGATGCAAGCAGTTCATCCATCCCGGCAATCCTCTTAGGCGTGCGTTTTTTATTGAATGATTTTTGTTTAATCCGGCTTTTATCGCTCAGTAACGATTCTATGCCTTCGGGATCCCAGTTTTCCTTTAGCTCATGCCACAGTTCCTGGTAATTCCGGCAAATTTCCTCAACCTCCCTGCTCCCGCCATCATATACCTTCACGAAAGGTTTTCCTTTGACCGCTGAGGTATACAATGTTAATCCGTCCGGTGATTTCAATTGATCCACCAGATACTGAAATGCAGGAAATCGCAGCGGCGAATCCTCTGCCCAGGCTATTAGTTCCCGCCATATATCATCGTGGGTCTCATCCAGTAGCTCCGTTTCGTTGGTGATGAATTCCACATCGAACATCGTACCGCTTTCAAAGACATGCTCCTGCAGCACCTGACGGCAAAAGCCATGAATCGTAAAGATCGCTGCCAGATCGATTTCATGAATAGCCCGGGAAATCCGGTCAATGACCTGAGCATTGTTGTGGTACTTAGTGTGAAGGCTGCGAATGAAGTCATCGCATTCGTCAAGTTCGGTTTTTCCTTGAAGCGCGGCCAGTGCCTGACGCAGACGAGCGTCAATCCGTTCGCGAAGTTCGCGGGTAGCAGCCCGGGTATAAGTAACCACCAGAATTTGATCAACCCGGAGCCCTTTTTCTGCAATCAGCCGAATGTACAAGGCCGTGATATTGTACGTTTTTCCGGTACCAGCCGCCGCTTCTACAAGGTGAACCCCGTCAAGACCAACTTCCGATACTTCTAATACCTTACTCATACCTTTACCTCATGCTCTTTCAGCGGACTCCAGAGTGCAAGCGACCACTTTTTAAACTCATCACATTGCATCGGATCGACACTGTTAAACAGATAGCCAATAGCCGGGTCATCAGAGGCATCGGGGTAAGGATTAAATGGAGTTCCGAAAAAGGCATCTGTCGCTTTTTGCAATGACCAGGCTTCATTTCCACTTTGATCCATCTCATTCACAAATTCGTGGCTCGCTTTAGGATAAGTTGAGAATGGCTTGCGCATTCCTTCAAGATAAGCACTCAGCAGCCTGCGTATGTGTTCTGCCGAATCTTCCACCGGTTTGTAGCTGTACGTTACGGGTTGCGATTTTCTCTTATCCCGCATCACCAGTGTGGTGTCTTTTCGGGATTCATCGGTAACCGCCAACTGTGTAACCAAATGGTACATCCAGGCCATCATCCGGTACTTGGGGTTTTCCCGGTTGATCATAATAAACAAATTCCCCTTTGCAGTTAGATGCTCCAATTTGCCGAAAAGCCGAATCCTGAACCCATCAACCTCAAATACGTGATCAAAACCGACCTCTTCCAGATAAGGAAGCACCAATTCCCGCTCCGTTAATTGATCTACATAAGAGCGTACCTCACTGCTAACCCTGTCATAATGATACACGCCGGCTTTGCCGCGTGGAATCAAACCGTCCGCTCTGAAATAATTAAACACATCCTCTGCAGTTTGATGACTCAACAACGAATCAAGTAGTTGTTGGCGAATTCGATAATCGCTGAGTCCGTAGATAACCCAAGGGTCTCGATCTTCGGTGATAATTTGCTCCTGAAGCAACCGCACCTCAAGTTGTTCCCTCAGCAATTGCCCCGCCGGCTTTTGGAAAAATCGGATCAAATCACGGACGGATAGCTCAATCAAGCCGTTATTATCCGGGGTTTCAAGTGATTGATCCGCCGGATACCATCCCTCTCCGGGCTGTTCGCGCATTAAGTTAGCCAATTGTTCATTCCGCCTCGAATAGGTAAAAAAGTTTCCGGTTTCAGAACTAAGGTACTGCGGATCAAAGCCATAAAGACGATGCCGATGCAACAACACCTCAGACGGCAACTGCTCATCGACTTCGTAATGTTGATCGAGATATTCCAGTAGCTCAGTTACCAGTGTTGAAGGCGGAATATCGTTGTTGTCTTTTTGATTGCGACCCGTAAAACTTAGGTGCAATCGGTCTTTGGCTGCCATAATAGTATCCAGGAAGATCGATCGGTCTTGATTTCGGCGGGACCGATCACCCGGTCGTTTGATTTGTCCCATCAGATCAAAACCGGAGAATGTATCTCTTGCGGGAATATCCTGCTCATTAACCCCGAGAACAGCGATAAACGAAAAGGGCATATTGCGTACCGGCACCATTGCCGAGCAGGTTATCTTGCCGCTTCGGAACCCCATTCCCATTCGGTTTCCGGAAAGTCCCGCGAGCCATTCACGAATTATTTCAAAGGGGTAATCTCCCTGAATCTTCCATTGCTCGGTGTGATTCTTCAGACTTTGAAGTTGTTCGCGAACCACCTGGATTGCATCGGCTGTATCTTCATTTTCAGGGAAAAACGAATTCAGAACACCCCCCAACTTATCCACCCAAACTCCGGCCGAATGCTTTTTCCTTAGGAATAATCGTATCTGATTAAGTTGGTCAAGTAAACGATGTAAGCTTCCCAGCAGATTCATAGCCCCTCCACCCTCAATCTCACCATAGGGCAGGATTTGCTGAACCGGGGTTGAGCGATCGTTTTCATAGGCCAGCCCGGCTAACATTCGATCCAGACCGAACCTCCAGGAGTTTTGATATTCTCCGTCATGATGTTCCTGATCCCATCCCCATCTGATATTGGTTTCAGCCGCCCATTTTTCCAGAAGTGTTACATCCTGTATATCAAACCCAAACTTTTCCCGGATGAGCGGAGCATCCAGCAGTTCAAACACATCTGTTATTTTAAACCTACCGGATGCTACGGATATAATTTGATTTACCAAGGTCAGTATCTCACCCTGAGTATCAGCAAGCTCGCCACTGAGCGTATATGGTAATGCCTTATCCTGTTCTCCCTTTCCTGTAAATACCCCTTCTATAAACGGTGCATATTTATCGATATCAGGAGTCACAACCAGTATATCACCCGGTCCGCGATCCGGATTGGTATTGAGGTACTCTAAAATCTGCTCATAGACCACTTCAACTTCTCTCAATGGATTGTGGCATGAGTGAATGATGAGCGATGAATCGAATGTCAGAGATTTGGATGGCTCCGGGCGGGTATTTGCCAATAAGTCGCCTTGTAGATGTTGTAAAAGCGATTCAGCCGATGGAGTAGTAAAACAATCGTGGCTGTCATATTCCGCATCTGTAGATTGAATTGTTTCCCGTATAACTTTTTCCGCCTCAATGCACTCCCGGGCCATACCGAAAATTAACGGGTTCGCTGTTTCGGTATTGATATCGGTATCAAGAACTGCATTCTTTGCCGGAATCACACGGAACCAGTCTACTTCAACCCCTCTTTTTGCGATTTCTGTGATTGTTTGTACAAAAACAGGTGCCATCAACGGGATTCCAAAAACAAAAAGTTTTCGGGGTAAAATTGAATCCATATTTCCCGTTGTAATCTCCTGCAACAATTCAGCCTGCAGGCCGGCCCTGGTTTTCAATCCCGGGTAATTCCGGGAGATCTGATGCCAGATCCACATCTGCCATGTGGCATGTGGGTTATTCCGACACTCTTCCGGTTGCTGATTTTGAGCCCATGCAGAAATCCAGTCGGGCCGATAAATGATGTATTGATCAAAAATATCGGAAATCCGTACCGCCATTTGCCATCGCCGAAGTTCTGCCTCATTCTTTCCTCCTGCGTCTATATACTGTTGAACATGGGTGAGCTCCGGCTGTGATTCGCTGTAATTATGAAGCAGATCGTATATAATCCAGTTTAACGCTTCTTTATCGGCTAACCGGTGAGCATAATCCGCATCCTTTAGCTCATAAAGCATGCGCATATAAGAGGAAGGCATCTCCAACACAAGATTCGCACTGATTCCCAACTCATCCGCCAGGTGAATCTGAAGCCAACGCCCCATATCGTTATTCGGGAGGATAAAATGATCCGGCTGCAGTGGAGACCTGGTCTCATCAGGATTTTTTAGGGACCGGCATACTTTTGAAAACAGCTCGGTTAATGAATCAGATTGATGAAGATGTATCAATGACGGTACGATTTAAAAATTCTTCGAAATACAGATCACCACATAATATAACCGATACCTTTATGTGGCCCCGGCGGTGTTAACCATCACAAAGTAAAAAATGAGACTGAAAAAATTCAGAGATGATTAACGGTAAACTGTACGATTATACCGATAATTATCGCAAGGGTGAAGCTCATCAGGGTGCCAACCAAAACATACTCCGTTTGTTTTCTGCGGTGATCCCCGTCACGCTCACCAAACCGAAGGATAGACTTGGCCGCTATCAAAAACCCAATAGCCTGGTATTGATTCAGAAGGACAAAAATCAATACCAATATACGCTCAAGAATTCCGATCAGCCTCCCGGCGTCCGGCAATCCTTCATCATTTAACGGCTCTACAACCGGCGCCCATCGTTCTGTAGTTTTTCGGATAATGTAGGCAGCCGGCCAAATAACAAGCACGAAACCGGCTGCATAAACTATAGCAGGAAGTATCCAATTCATATCATTTTAATTCTATTCATATCGGACTCCATATCCCGGCAATTGATTAACAAGCTCTTCATATCTTTTAATTACCAGCTCACAAGCATTCCATCCGGCAATTTTTTTCCGCTTATATACGGCCGGTAATGAAACATCAAGTTTTGCCGCAATTTCCTGATCTGAAAAACCTTTCAATTTAAAGTACACCACTTCTGCCGAAGCCACGGACCACCGATCTGTTAAAAACTCCAGCAGTGTAAGTTCTACATCGAGCTCCCTATCAACTGAAGCATTACCGCTTCGGAGCACAATTGTTCGTTTGGCTGATTGCATCGAATCCAGCGTTTTGCCTGACCTGATGAAGATTTCTTCGTTGGATTCAGCGGGTTCGGCGGCAATACTCATAACTTCTCCTAAAGCTACGGCAATTCTTACATCAGCGGTGGGCGCCTGGCTCTTTACTTTCCGGGAAGATGGGGTTGCCTCAATTTTATTGACTAAGGCTTTCAACCGCAGGGTAAGACCAAGTGCATCTTCAGCCTGGCCAATTGATCCCTGAAAACTATCCCCGCGCCAGAATGAAAAGTTACCTCCATAATGATTTTCGAGCTCTTGAAACTCTTTTTTTAATTCACTGGATATTTTTTCCAGAAACCCTTTGGGGTATTTGGAGGATGATATTAAATCTCCTGTAATTACGGCTTGCATAGTGAGTGTACTTTTATTGCGAGCATGCACACTCTTAGTATAACCAATAAAGGTTAAAATTCCAATAATAACTTTTATTGGTTATTTTGGCACTAATAACCCTTATTGGTTATTTTATAAATTCAAACTTTTCCCCGTCAAAAACCCCTTTATCGCTGATCTTAAGGCTGGGTATAACGAGTAAGGCCATAAAAGAGATTAGCATAAAAGGTGCTTTAAGCCGGCTTCCCATTTCAGTGGCCATACGGTTTAATTTTTCATAACTGGCAGCAGCTTCGTACCCTGTTTTATCGGTCATTATTCCACCAATAGGCAAGGG
>SLQI01000093.1 GCA_007131535.1 Balneolales bacterium
GACGTCATCAAACATGTCTTCACAGCCCGTGGCGAACAGTGCCGCACCAACCAGTAGGACTATAGTTAACTTTAAACTTCTCATTTTAGAATCCTGTGATTTTTAAATTCAAATTTCTCTTAAAAATCAATCTCAACACCAAAGTTAAGCTGTCTGGCTGTCGGGAAAGATGCCGTAGTTACATTCTGGTAAATATCGCGGGTATCCCAGGCTATTTCGGGATCGTACCACGGCCACTGAGTCCAGGTAACCAGGTTGATACCGGTAGCGAAAACACGCAGGTTTCGGATACCGATAGCCTCAGTAATTCCCACAGGGAGATTATATCCCAGCGTTACATTTTTCAGACGAATGTAGCTGGCATTATTAATGGTATGTGTACCCAATTGAGTGCGATAATCGGCGGTCTCAACATGATCGCCGCCAACTAATACAGCTCTGGGTATGCGGGTAACATCTCCCGGCTCCTGCCAGCGATCTTTAGCTTTGGCATGCAGGTTCATCAAGAAGTCCGGGGTGCGGGTAAATGCCGCATCGGTTGAACCATAACCCCACTGTCCGTTCTGGAACTCAAAGAAGGCATCCAGCACAAGGCCACGGAAACTCAAGGTATTTCCGAAACCACCGGTCTGATTGGATTTACCATCATTGTATTTAACCAGATCGTCCGAAGTCGGGGTATAGGTGATATTGCCATCAGCATCATACCACATTGGACGTCCATCGGCAGGGTTTACACCAGCCCATCGCGGTACTTGAATCAGACCAATAGGTTGTCCTTCCTGAAGTGAGGTAAAGCTCGCATCAGGGTTTATATCTTCACCCTCAGGCAGCTCAAGAATTTCATTTCGCTCAAAAGCGATATTAAAGCTGGTACTCCAGGTGAAATCAGCGGTATTGATATTAACCGTGGAGATTTCAAACTCAATACCCTGATTCTGAACGGAGCCGATATTTTCCGTAATATCGTCGAATCCGGAATCACTTGGCAGCGGGCGATCAAACAACAGTTCATTGTTTACACGGGAATACGCGTCGATAGAACCACTGAATCGACCTCTTAAGAATGAGTAGTCCATTCCGATGTTGGCTTCTTCAGCCTGCTCCCATCCCAGCTCGGCATTGGCAAGCTGTGTAGGTGTAAGCCCCGTAGCACCTAAGTAGGAGCCAACGGTTGAATACAAACCACGAGCGGCAAAGTTACCGATTTCGGCGTTACCGGTAATTCCATAGCTTGCACGGAATCTCAGCTCATCAACCGCGTCAAACTGGAAGAAGTCTTCGTCAGAAAGGTTCCAGGCACCGGATACAGACGGGAAGAATCCCCATCGGGTGTCAGCACCAAAACGGGAGTGTCCGTCATATCGTCCGGTAAAAGTAAGGAAGTAGCGCTGATCATAGTTGTACCGGATGTTTCCGAAGTAACTACCGATTCGCCATTCGGTTTCCGTACCGCTTGCTGCTGCAGGCTCAGCTGTGGCATTCAGTACTCTGAAAAACGTTCCGGGGAATCCTTCACCGGTTACAGTAACTCGCTGTGTCCAATCTCTGCGATACTCAGTACCCAACAAACCGCTGACGTTGTGAACTTCTTCAAATGTGTAGTTAGCATTGGCCGTCAGGTTAGCGGTATAGTTTTCAACACGTCGGTTATGAACCCGTGTAAAGCCTCCTGAGGCAGGTTCAGCGACGATTGTGCGGTGCTGAGTTTCTTCAACATCCCGGTAATCCACACCTACGGAACCACGAACATTGAGCCAGTTGGTGAGGCGGTAGTCGAGATCAATGTTACTGATAATACTGAGAATGGTAACATCACGATCCACTTCACGCTGAGTAGCTACCGGATTAGAGGACAGCCCCCAGGTCGGGTGATGCGGAGCATACTCTGTTTCCTCTACATCGGCAAAAGGAAAGGCCATAGGAGGCAGAAACATAGCCTGAGAAATAGCGCAGTTGATAAAGTTACCATCCTGGCAAACGCCACTTTGGTTGCTTCTTGCCAGGTTGATGTTGACACTGGAATTCAGGCGCTCCGTCATTTCATGATCAATATTGGACCGGAGGTTCAATCGATCAAAATGACTGCGGGTAGCATGTCCTTCGGTATCTTCATAACCGGCAGAAATGTAGAAGTTAGTACGGTCGACGCCACCTTGTGCACTAACGTTATATTTCTGCGACAGGGCATCATCGCGGTAGATCAAATCCTGCCAGTCTGTATCGGCAAGCTGATCATCTGTTCCCGGTCTTGGACCAAAAAAGCCGAGGAAGAAATCTTCTGCTGCTTCTCTTCCTTCTTCACGCGATCCTACTAAATTATTATGGTAATAGGCGTCGCCGTAGTAGTCGAGATACTCACTCGTATTGAGGTAATCCACGTTACGACTCATATTTCTGAAACCGGTTTCGGAACGGGCAGAAATTTGAGTAACTCCTTCTGCACCACGCTTGGTAGTGATAAGAACTACCCCGGAAGCAGCCTGTGAGCCGTAAATAGAAGCGGCCGCAGCGTCCTTCAATACTTCAATAGACTCTATATCACTCGGATTAATAGAGTTCAGAGGTGAGGAGCTTGCATCAACCGGCATCCCCAGAGAGCTGAACGACATCGGCACACCGTCTACAATATAGAGAGGCTCAGATGCGGCGTTAATTGAGCCGGTTCCGCGAACTTGCACCTGCATGGCACCACCGGGGTTACCGGATGCGGTACGAATGTTCACACCGGCAGCGCGGCCCTGGAGCAATTGCTCGGCGCTCTGCATCGGCACATCTTGTATATCGCGGGAACGAACACCGGCCTGAGCACCTGTAATCTCTCTTCTTCGCTGCACACCGTATCCGGTTACAACCAGCTCTTCCAGACCGATATCACCGAATTCGAGTGTAGTATTAAAGGTGGTTACTTCACCATCGACGATTTCGACCTCGCCAACATAAGGCTCATAACCAATGAAGGTAACCCGGACTTCATAAGTTCCTGCCGGAACCTCTGATATCGTGAACTGACCTTCAATATCCGTGGTCGCTCCACGGTCTATTTCCGTTAACAGCACCGATGCACCTATCAACGGCTCATCGGTTTCGGCTTCTGTGATCTGGCCTTCCAGCGTACCCTGAGCGTACGCCAGGTGAGCCAAACACATTACCATCACTATGGTACTTAGTATTTTTTTCGCCATATAACTACCTCCGTATATGTAGGTATTGTTTTTTAGGTTAGTTAACATAAAGAATTGCAAAACCCTTTATGGATAAGAGACTCTTCACACTACTTTACTTTTTCTTAGCACACTTTTAACACACGACCTCATAGAAGTGTAAAGATTAAGTTAACACAATATTAAGAATTTACATTATTGTACACAATATTAAAAATTACTTATCTGTCGTGACGATACTATCATACAAGCCTGCCAACCATTTAGCAGTTGCTTGCCGGGATATATCCACCCCATATAAGCTATTAATAGTATGAAGTTACTTAATCTATAAGCCATCAAGTTGCACCAGTTTTCATATACTGTAACCGACTTATACAACCCTATTTAAACATCTCTATACTTTATATTTTTTAAAAGATTTTGTCAATATTATTCAACATCTAACTCAAAATACCCCTTATCATACTATTATTTCATAGCTTAGACCCTCTTTTCTTGCCGCATTTGTTAATTTTTTTTAATATGATGAAAACTTTTCATAGGCATTGATTTACTTTGTTTACATTTGACGGAATTTGGATGATTGCCCGGACGGTATAACAAACATCAGAACATTTTTCATAAGCTACTGGAATAAATGACTTTATAACTGCCCCTGCAAAATGAATATATCAGCAAGGGTAAAATTACAAGGTGGGGTAAAAATGTAATTAGCATACATCAGCCCTGATATGGAACTCAATTCAAATCAGGTTTGTACTACTCCATAACTATACCTGCTTAAACGATATCCCGAATAATAATTTTGAAGCCGAATAGGGTAGAAAAGTTTGTTAGGTTTAACAATCCGGGATATACCTACCCAGATTAAATTGGTTTTTAATAGCCTGCATTATTCACTCTCAATACTCTGAAATCTTTACTTCTTTCCGTTTCTCTTCCGGTTTCGTGCTCTCTGATTACAATATTGATGGTATAATTACCCGGCTCTAATTCCCCGTGCTCAACCTCAAAAAAATGATCACTTCGCCAGTTATCGGTTAAACTTTCAAAAGTTACTGATTTTACTGATGAAGATGAAAACGGCCACCAGCTGCGTCCCCGTTCTTCAATGGAGTATTCTACTTCATATTCCGAGACCCCATCCTCAGACAAATCAAAATTGTAGACTTCAAAATATATCTGAAGATTTTCTCCTGAATTGATCCGGCTTCCCTGCTCTAAAACACCTATAGCTTCTTCGCGCACATAGATTGTATCCCGTTCCGGACTCCCCAGCACTATATCACTTAACTTAAAATCATCTGAGTGCGGATCAAGCCTTTTAAAAGCATCACTCCGATACTTATTTAATCCCACAAGATACCTATTCTGCTCAGCATCCTCCGTTTTCGGTTCAGCTAAATAAAGCTCGGAAAAAGCTACGAAACTATCCGCATCCGATTCGTCAGCTAATTGAATCGAATGAGCCGTAACAGGATCATTCACAATGCCTTGCAGGTTACTGTAGATTTGATTTAAACGGTACATGTTCCTTTCCAGCTCTTGATTTTCTTCACCATAGTATACAACCCCTTGTTTAATCTGCATGTCATAATCCCGTTGCATCATTTCTCCACTTGCATCAGCAAAATCGTACTGATCATAAAATATATGTGGCTCTGAATTAATTATAACTAAGACCTCCGGTTGTTTATGCTTACTCAGAAAGCGATAGGTAAGGATATACGAATCATAAGAATTTAGTTGACGTTCGTATCCGCTTTTACTTACAGGAGCCTGTTCATAAACTTTTTGAGTTTCCCGGTTGGCACTCTGGCGAGATGTTGAATTACGTAACGGCTGCCCCTGAATTTGCCCCTGGCCGACATACCTGTGCCACGCACGATCATACTCTCTCAATTGACTGCCAAAAAACGAATGATAAGTGGAGAGATCATTATAAAACATGAACTGCAAAAAGTTACTGGTTCTTATAGTACCTCCTCTACCTCTCTGGCCTATAACTGCCTGGCTGAAAGAGCCTCTGGGCATGAGATCCTCAACACTTTCACGTAAACCGAATTGCCCTTCGCCCCCTTGTTCTCCAAATAAAAAGAAGATCCGGTCGCGTTGGCGCGGGTCAACATCGTCATAAAACCAGATTTCATAACCAGGAGATCCTACGGATGTCATTATCTCTTGTTGTTTTTGAAACACCGCACTTGAACCATGAAGAAATCCTTTGCTTTGCAAGTCGTACAACCTTGCCCTGACCTCAGAAGATGATCCTCCCAACCTACCTGTTCGCCTATCACTGGGCTCTCCTAACCGTACATACAAAGAGCCACGTTCATCGGTGTTGTAAACTGTACGTTCATTTTCTGTAAAATGGGATTTTGCGTAGTGAATACGCTGCCAGTGCTCGATCATCCTTTCGTTGACTTCGGTGGAAAACACTACATTTTCGCTGTTCCAGAATCCTCTCAGCTTTGTATACACTTCCGGATCACCGGCATTAAGCAATTCCATCATATCGTCCAGCTCATCTGAGGATAATAGCGGGGTTAAATAAATAATTTCTCTCTCCAGAAGCTTCTGAAAGGGTTTAACTTCTTCGGCTTTTAATCCCCAGTAATACATTTCTGTAGCCAGCTCGGCATAATCTATAGTCTCATGCTTAGCTACTTTTTCCAGAAAGCGGAAACCTAAGCGCGGATCGTACACCCCTTCCTCTTCACGAGCATCTTCAAAATATGCCGTTATGTAATTAAAATAACTATTAACATCGTCGATCTCCAGATAGCATTCCCCTCGCTCAAACCCTTCTGCTTTATCACTGCATTCATCAGCTTTTGATTGGCAGGGAGATATCATAATTATCAGAAAAGCCGACCATAAACCTATGGAAATACTTGTGAGTGTTTTTGTTGATTTACACATAGTTATAACCGCGCTTGATGTTTACCACATTGAACCACAGACCTTTACATGCAATAATATTGCACCAGCTGATATGAATTCAGCTTGAACAGGCTAACTACCTTATGGCTTCCAACTCCAGATAGTGCTAACATAGCTTAAATGTAGAAATTTATTTCTTATCTACATACACTAAATTACAACGGCTTTACCTTTTTTTTCATTTTAAATGGGTCAGCTTTCCATAAAGCCCCATTCGACCTGAGTTCGATTCTAATTGCCGGTCAACGAGAACAAACCGGAGGGTGGGCAATAAAGATGAAAAGGGCCCGGCCTTTCGAGAACAAGCCGATTAGAAAATCGATGTAGTGGGGCGCCGAAAATAAATCCGCACCGGTAAGGAGAGTGAACCCGGTTTGATGCAAACAGAAGAACCTTTGGATAATTTTAGCGGAACGGAATCAATTTTTCCCACAGGGACAGGGCTGGCTTTTTATTGATCAGCCGGTGTTTTTTTTGGTGTTTTTGCCTGTCCGCCAGCCGGCGGAATCAATCAAAAAGAACGGAAAGACAATTTTTTGCAACCAATTTATTTACACCCGCTTCGGATAATTTTTAAACTCTTCAGGATTACTCAGAACTAAACGGCAACCACGATTGTCAGGTCAGATAGGCCTGTTTAGTATAACTCCGCTCAACCAACGCTGGCGCTGCCGGTATTCTACTTGGTGGTAATAGCGATCTCTTAGGAACACATAATGTGTAAAAGGATATTGATCGGTATCCATTCGTGCGCGTTCAAAGTGAAAAACACGGTTTGGGTCGTTGCGGTCGTATCCGTATATCCAGGTCAGACGATCAACCCGTCGGTCGACATAATAGGGAGGGCCAAAAAGGATGTACATCATTCCGAGATCAGTCATCCAGCCCTCTTTAAAATTGGTAAACTGGCGATTCGCTTCTTCAACCCGATTAAAATATTTTTCTATAACCTGTGATGCGGTTTCTTTGTTACGGAGGTTTTCCAGCCAGAACTGATCCATTTTAGATTTCAATGAATCTTCATCCGTCAATTCCATCATTTCCTCATAATCACTTCGCGGCATCAGGTATACCATAGCCTGGGCCATTTCCCGTACGGATTTGATATTGGGAAAGTTGGGACTGACTACTCCAAAATCTCTCGCTTTTACGTTCCTTGGGCTATCCCGCTCACCTTCATCTGCCAGCGTTACTTCGAAACGATACGCCCCCCGATCCGGTAATGGGGTGCGATATTCAATTTCAATGGTTCCCGTTTCTTCGGCCAAAGTCCGGGTTTGTTGTTCTATAATTTCTTTCTCATTGTAATTTATTCCACGGAAATAAATGGAACCACGTGTGGGCTGGGGCTGACTCATTCTTCGGGGTGGCTCATTGTCGGACTCAAACCGGATTAATCTCATGTTTACATCAACCGGTTCATGCTCTTCCGCACGGGAGACCTTGTAGCGAAATTTCAGTGAATCCATGCGCGCAGGAATTGAATAGGTAGTAACCGGGAAGTCCGCCGCTTTGGATTTTCCAGACCCAAGTATTTTAACGTGGGTCAGCACCGGTTGATCACCGGAGGGGTCACTTACGATTACATTGGCTACGGTCTCGGAAGCTTGTCTGGAATCCTGATCTACAACCCGGGCACGTACTCTGTATTTTCCGGGTTCAGCTTTTACCTGTTTACTGAGAGTATAACTCTCATTGCTTGTTCTGATGCCGGAATCCTCATCTTCAATTTTAAACCCTTCTTCTATAGTCTCAACCCGTTCACCTCGGTCGTCATCTTCATCTTCCAGTTTGTAGATGTGAAGCTGCACACCGGCACTGGCTGTGAAAACGCCGTCGGAAGAAGAAAAAACCAGGCTTCCTATAACTACTTCAGTTTCGATATCGATTACCGGTTGACCATCATCATCAAAATATCCCAATGCCGAAAGCCTGACTTCAGGAGCATCTTCGGCGAGCATCTGTCCGGCACCGGTTCGTACATCCGGATCAAATGCTCTTGAGCAAGCCGCGACTACAAGGGCCGATAGAATGATAAAAGCTGTAATCTTACTTTTTTTCATATAATCCAGTAAATGTTCTGACCGATATAACGATAGCAAAAACTATTCATTTCGATTAGCTGTCCTGGGCTCTTCTTTTTGTTCTATGATTGTAAAATCAACACTTCTCTCAGCTACCCGATCGGTTTCGTTTTCGGCAATTTTAATATGCAGTGTATAATTACCGGGGTCAAGTCCGGAATGTTCAACTTCAAAAAATTGAGTATCGCTCCAGCCATCTGAAACTGACTCCCAGGTTAACGACTGTTCCTCAGTACTTGAAAACGGCCACCAGCTTCGGCCACCGGATTCAATTCGGTATTCAATTTCATAGGGGACATTCTCATTGGCCGTTTTATCAAAATTATAGACCTCGA
>SLQI01000408.1 GCA_007131535.1 Balneolales bacterium
ATATTCCAACAGTTCGTTGAATTCAGGACTATGATTGTTATCCACCGGATATAAATGATCATGCCCGAGACGTCTGGCAAGTCGCATCCCAAGTTGCTGAGTTTCCGATCTGTGCAGCTCATGGCTCCCTTCCTGATAAGCTTGGTACAGGCTGTCTAATCTGTTAGCTTGGTCCGGCAGACGCTCCACCGCAATTTTATCCGGTTGAAACTGTTCGAGAGCGTCCGTTACTCGTTTAATATCCTGTTGATGCTCTGCATCCAGAACATCCGGCACATTTGGGTTAACGGCATCGAGGCCGGGGTTATCAAAATGGAATGTTCCGAAGACCATCACCTGGATGGGTTTTTCCGGCTCATTTGCAGAAACGGGTGTAGTGTAAATTACCAGGCTAATTAAAAGAAATACTTTGATCATATGTAGCTATTGGTTTTGGCATGAAAATATCAAAACCAATACGCTGCTGTTGGCCGACATGTTTCAAGGCATTTGGTAAGGATTTAGTCAGAAACTTCAACAAAATGTCAGAAGTCGATACGCATACCTTCCCGAATATCGTGTTCCCGGGCATATCCACCATTGACCTCAACTACATATTGCGCAGGCTCACCCGATGGCAGGAGTCGTTCTGAGTAGGGATTTGTCCGGTGGTAGATCTTGACGATTTCCTTATTGCGGTTCACATAGATAATATCAAGCGGAAGCGGGGTGTTGGCCATCCAGAAACTGCGTTCCTCTTCATCATCAAAAAGGAAGAGCATTCCGCCATCCTCAGGCAGATCATGGACGTTCATCAACCCGAGGTTTCTCTTGTTTTCAGTATCGGCAATAGCCACCCGTACGGTTGATATCACGTCACCGTCACGGTCCAGGAAATCGACGCTATCTGTCAGTTCAATTGTTCGGCTGCTTTCCGGAGCTGACCGTTCACCATTTCCACAACCGATCAGACTAAAGAGGAAAACAATACCGGCAAAAAATATTAAGGAGTCTCTGTTAAAGTTCATACTGCGAGTAGTTTATGTTGATTAAAAACGAGCTATAATTCTTCTGAAATATATTAATCAGTAAGTTGTTATCATTGTAATGGAACGAAAAAATGGCTATATTAGCCGTTCTAAGTGAGGCGGGTGACGTCTCACTTTTTTTGTATCTACTAACTGCGTACAACTTATGGCCGAAACACAGCTGAATCAACTGAAACAAATTGTTGAGCAAGAACTTGCCGGCAGCGATCTGTATTTGGTTGAAATTGAGCTGAAAGGTGATGAGCGCAACCGGGTTATTTGGATTTATATAGAATCTGCCGAGGGTAGTGCATCGGTAGATCGCTATGCCAAGCTGAGTCGTACCATCGGCGATGCCATAGATAATCAGAATTTGTTTAAAGGTAAATACCGGTTGAATGTTTCATCTCCCGGTACAGATCGGCCGCTGGTAGATATCAGGCAATATTATACAAATAAGGGACGTAAGTGTAGCGTTCACTATTACGTAGGTCAAACTGAACATAAGGTTGAAGGTACTCTGAAACAAGTTGAGGATCACTATATCATTGTTGATGATGGTAAACAACAACATCAGATACCTTTTAATAATATCGTGGAAACACGAATTTTAGCAGTCTTGTAATTTTAACTGTCTGTTTCCGGAGAATATATATGCAAACGGATATTTCAAAACTTATTATAACATCTTTTGCTGAGATAGCCAAAGATAAAGCTATCGATCGGGACATGTTACTCTCTATCCTGGAGGACGTCTTTCGGTCGATGATCAAAAAGAAGTATGGCTCGGATGAGGCGTTCGATGTGATCCTGAATGCCGACAGGGGTGAGGTTCAGATTTTGCATATCCGTGAGGTGGTTCCGGACGAAGAGTTTTCGGACAAAGTAAATGAGATTCCACTCAGTGAAGCTCATAAGCATGACCCGGATCTGGAGCTTTATGATGATTATGCCCAGGAGATAAAAATTGAAGATTTTGGCCGGCGCTCGGTGATGATGGCCCGGCAAACCCTCAATCAGCGTATTCGTGAGATCGAGAAAGACAACGTATTTGAGGAGTACTCCGATCGCGTCGGGGAGATTGTGCTGGGTGATGTATACCAGGTCCGTAATAAGGATATACTGGTGAATCACAACGGGGTAGAACTGATTCTTCCCAAAAGCCATCAGATCTACAAAGATCGTTATCGAAAAGGAGACACCATCAGAGCTGTAGTGCTCGAGGTGAAACGCGAGAACGGCAATCCAGCAGTTATCATTTCAAGAACATCACCACTGTTTCTGGAACGTTTATTTGAAAATGAGATTCCGGAAGTCTTTGATGGTATTATTGAAATCATAAAAGTTGTCAGAGAGCCCGGCGATCGCTCCAAAGTAGCGGTGGTTTCTCACGATGAACGTGTGGATGCGGTAGGGGCCTGCGTTGGTATGAAGGGAATACGCATCCATTCGGTTGTGCGGGAGCTTTGTAATGAGAATATTGATGTTATCAATTATACCGAAGACCCCAAAGAATATATAAAGCGGGCTTTGCAACCGGCCAATGTTCAGTCGGTGGAAATCGACGAAAACAAAAAGCATGCAAGTGTGGTAGTGCCGGTTGACCAGGTTTCCAAAGCAATTGGAAAAGGTGGAGTTAATATCCGCCTGGCTTCAAACCTTACCGGTTATGAAATTGATGTCTTCCGCGAAGTCGACGATGAAGAAGATATCGATATTTTTGAATTCGCCGATGATTTTGGCGATGAAGTTGTGCAGCTGCTTTTTGATATCGGTTGCGATACCGCGCGGGCAGTACTTGACTTAAATGAGGACGAACTTGTTCGCCGAACCGAAAACCGGATCGAGAAAGATCTGGCTCGAAAAATTATCAATACTATAGAAGAAGAATTCGAGGAAGAGGAAGATGAAGCCGGTTGAGAAAATATATATCCGGCTAAAACGATTAATCTTCCAGAATTTACTGTTTAAATCTTATATATGACGCAAAAACCTAAGAAAAAGCCGCTTTTTAAAGTTGCAAAAGAGTTTAATGTTGCAACACGATCGATCGTGCAATCACTCGAGAGCGAAGGGTACAAAGCGGAGGATAAACCGAATTTTAAGGTAACTCCGGAAATGTATGCTGCACTCGAAAGCTTGTACGGAGAAGATAAAGCGCGAAGTGAAGAGCATCTTCGTGCACGGGAAGAGTACGAAGAGCGGCGTACAAGCATGAGAACCAGCCGCAAACAATCTGTTTCGGTTGATAATTTTTTAGATCCTATCGAAGATCTCGAGCCTATTGAAGAAGAGGAGGCTGAACCATCGTTAGAGCCTCAGGAAGAGCCTGAAAAGGCAAAAGATTCTGTAAAAGAAAAAGACGAGTCTGAGCAGAAAAAGGAAAAAGCGGCTGAACCTGAAAAAACGGAGCAAAAAGAGAGTGACAAAGACGCCGTAACTGATGAGAAACCTGCTCAGAAAGAGAAAGAAGATAAAAAAGCAGATGAACAGAAAATAGAACCTCCCATTCCCGCTGAAGAGGAAGAAGAGGAGGAAGATGAAGAAACCCCTGAACCTGCAGTAAAGGGTAAAAAAGAGACCCGGGTAGAGAAAACAGAAGAGGCACAGAAAGAATCTTCAGAAAAAGACAGTGAGACTGCTGAGGAAGATCAAAAGAAAGATCAGAGAAAAGGTAAAAAAGAAGAGAAAAAGCCTGCTAAAGAAGAACTGAAAACTAAAGATAAAGAGGTCGTAGAACAGCCCGAAGAAGGTGAGGCGCAGGCAGATGGCGGTGATATCATTCGAGGCAGGGCTAAGAAATTAAGCGGTACAAGAGTTCTCGGAAAGATCAACGTAGCTAAAGTTGGTCCGGAGGAAGAAGAGAACGGAAATTCCAAATCCAAAAAATCGAAGAAAAAGAAAAAAGGCGAAGAGACTAAAAAGGAAAAAACTAAAGAAGATCAGCAGCAAAAAGATCAACAAGAAAGTGCTGATAAGAAGCAGAAGAAGAAAAAAATTAAGACCAAGCGGGTAAAAGACGACGAGGACAAGGAAAAGGACAAGGAGTCTAAGGATCAGTCCCGCGAAGCGGATAAGAAGCGCAAGAAGAAAAAGCGTATCAAATCCCGAAAAGGGAAAAGCCAGGTGGATGAGAGTGATGTTGAGTCCAAGATGAAAGAGACGATGCAGATGCTCCAGACTTCATCTTCCGGTGGTAAAAAGCGGCAGAAGCGTCGTCGGCAAAAGCGGGATGAAATGGCGGCTGAACGAGAAAAAATGGCCGAAATGGAACAGCTGGAAGAGCATGTGCTGGAAGTGACCGAGTTCATGACGGTCAGTGATCTTGCAGAGCTTCTGGATGTAAACCCCACCGAGATTATTACCCACTGTATGAATCTCGGTATGGTGGTTTCCATCAATCAGCGGTTGGATGCCAATACACTTGAGCTTCTGGCTACCGAATACGATCGTGAAATTCGATTTGTTGATGCCGAAGAAATTAATGATGAGCTTGAGGAAGAGGACGACGATCCGAAAGATCTCAAACCCCGCGCTCCGGTGGTTACGGTTATGGGTCACGTAGATCACGGTAAAACTTCCTTACTAGACTATATCCGGAAAACGCATGTTTCCGAAGGTGAGGCCGGAGGTATCACTCAGCACATTGGTGCTTATGAAGTGATAACCGATGACGACCGTAAAATCACCTTCCTTGATACTCCGGGTCACGAAGCATTTACGGCCATGCGTGCACGTGGTGCGCAGGTTACCGACCTTGTGATTCTGGTTGTCGCTGCGGATGACCAAGTGATGCCGCAGACGATTGAGGCGATCAACCACGCCCAGGCGGCCGGTGTCTCCATTGTTGTAGCCATTAACAAGATTGATAAAGAAGGGGCCAACCCTGATCGCGTTAAACAGCAACTCGCCGAACACAATGTAGTTGTAGAAGACTGGGGTGGAAAAACCCAGTTGGCACTTGTATCGGCCAAACATGGTGACGGTATTCCCGAGTTGCTTGATAAAGTGCTGATTGAGGCTGAATTGATGGAGCTCACGGCTAATCCGGATCGAAAGGCCAGTGGTATTGTACTTGAATCGCGCGTGGACCGCGGTAAAGGGGTGGTAGCAAACATTCTTATACAAAAAGGCACACTCAAAGTCGGCGATCCGTTTGTAGCCGGACAGCATTATGGCCGGGTTCGTGCCATGGAAAATGAAAAGGGCGAACGATTGCAGGCTATTGGTCCTTCAACACCAGCGCAGATGACCGGCTTCGACGGATTGCCGCAGGCCGGTGACCGTATTGTGGCTACTGAAGATGAAAAGACAGCCAAAGAAATTGCGCTGCAACGGCAGCAAATTCGCAGGGAGCAGGATATGCGGAAAGTCAAGCACATGTCGCTTGATGATATTTCCCGTCAGATGGCTCTGGGTGAGATTGCTGAGTTGAACCTTATCATTAAAGGTGATGTGGATGGGTCAATTGAAGCTCTGTCCGGATCGTTGCAGAAATTGAGCAATGAAGAAGTTAAGGTAAATATCATCCACACCGGTGTGGGCGCGATTTCTGAGTCGGATGTGCTGTTGGCATCGGCATCCAATGCCATTATAATTGGTTTCCAGGTGAGGCCTACAGCCAAAGCGCGTGAAATCTCCGAACGGGAAGAAATTGATATCCGCTTATTCAGCGTAATCTACGACGCCGTAGATGCGGTGCGTGATGCGCTTGAAGGTATGCTCAGCCCGGAAATCAATGAGAAGACAACCGCTACGGTTGAAGTGCGTGAAACCTTCAAAGTTCCGAAAGTGGGAACGATAGCCGGTTGTTACGTTACATCAGGTAAAATTTCGCGTAATGATAAAATCCGCCTGGTAAGAGACGGTATTGTTACCTACGAAGGTGAGCTCGACTCCCTGAAACGCTTCAAAGATGATGTTAAAGAAGTTCAGAACGGATATGAATGCGGCATGAACATTAAAAACTTTAATGACATTAAGGTTGGCGACGTCATAGAAGCGTACGAGATCGTCGAAACCAAAAGAACCTTAATCGACGAGAGCAGCTGATGGGCTTAAGAGTTGAACGGTTGTCCTCCCAACTCCAGAATGATTTGGGACGAATCCTGCAGGAGTATCAGAATGAAAATATCATTTCTGTTACCAGTGTCAGGGTTGCCCCGGATCTGTCGGTAGCCAGGGTATATGTAAGCATATATTCTGAGGGGGGCGATCAACAACAGGTTTTTAGCTATCTGCAGGAACACAATAAAGAAATTCGTGGTAAGCTTGCCGGGAAGATTCGCAATCACGTAAAGAAGGTACCGGAATTACAGTTTTTTCTCGATGATTCTGCCGAATACGTAAATCGCATTGAGAATCTGTTTCAGAAAATTAAAGAAGACCGGAAAAAATCGGATCAATAAGTGCAGATGGCTAAAGCCATTCCTATCTCCGAACTTCCTGTAATCTCACGTGATGGCCCTGAAGCCGGTGAAGTATCTTACTCCGCTGGTGCTATTTTGTTAATGGATAAATCTGCAGGTTGGAGCAGTTTTGATGTGGTGAAAAAAGTGCGGGGGATGATTAAGGTAAAGAAAATCGGCCATGCCGGCACTTTAGACCCTGCAGCAACAGGTTTGCTAATGCTTTGCACCGGGAGAGCAACAAAATCTATCGAGCAAATCCAGGAGTTGGAAAAAGAGTATGTGGGCACAGTCAGGCTCGGAGCTTCTACCCCAAGTTATGATGCTGAAACCGAAATCGATGTGGAAGCGGAGTGGCAGCATATCAAGCGGGAACAAATAGAATCAGTTCTCCGCGCTAAGTTTATCGGTCTGATTGATCAGACAGTACCTCCTTATTCCGCTGTAAAAGTCAAAGGCCGCCGGTTATATAAAAGTGCACGAAAGGGAGAGGAAGTAGAGCTGAAATCCCGTGAGGTACACATTCGGGAAATAGAAATTACCTATATCAATATGCCCGATATTACTCTGAAAATACGTTGCAGTAAAGGGACTTATATTCGCAGTATCGCTCACGATCTCGGCCTGGCATTAGGTAGTCGTGGATACCTCGCGGGTTTACGCCGAACAGCCATCGGGCCATTCAGCGTAAATGAAGCATTGACCGTGGATGAGCTACAGAAAAAACTTACAGCATAATGGCAAAACTGGTTCACCTCCCGAATGTAGAACGAAAAGAGAACACCGTAGTGACCGTTGGCACATTTGATGGTGTTCACGAAGGTCATAAGAGTTTGATTCACAAAGTGGTCAACAAAGCGGCAAAACGAAATGCCCGCAGTGTAGTAGTTAGTTTTGATCCTCATCCGCGTGAAATTATTAACTCCGGAAAAAAGCGAATACGTCTGTTGACCACACTTGAAGAGCGCTGCGAAATATTGGGTGAACTCGGTATAGATGAACTGATTATCATCCCTTTTGACCGGGACTTTTCTTTATTGACGGCCGAAGATTTCATTCGGAGTGTGGTCTATGAAAAAATTGGTGTAAGAGAGTTTGTAATAGGCTACGATCACCAGTTCGGTCGAAACAGGGAGGGGAGTATAGAAACGGTACAAGAGCTTGGGTACGAACTTGGTTTTGACGTGCATGTAGTGGAGGCTCATGAAGTTGATAAAGTGACGGTGAGCAGTACGAGTGTACGTAAAGCCTTGTCAGAAGAAGGTGATGTGAAGTTGGCCTGGAATTTTCTGGGGAGGCCGTATAAACTGCAAGGCTATGTGAGCCATGGTGACAAGCGAGGCAAGCAGCTGGGTTTTCCTACAGCAAATATTCAGCCGGCTCATCCCCGGAAAATCATTCCCTACCGTGGTGTCTATGCCGTTGAAGTTGAACTTGAAGAAAAAGCATGGCGGGGAATGATGAACATCGGGGTACGACCGACGTTCACCGGAGACCAACAGGAGATGCTCGAAGTGCATCTATTTAATTTTGACCGGGATATCTACGGATGGTATTTAACCGTTTATTTTCTTGAACGAATCAGAGACGAAAAGAAGTTTGATAGTAAAGAAGCGCTTATAGCACAGTTAAATAACGATAAACAGCGTTGTTTGCAAATGAAATAATCGCTATATTGCACTGATAGATCTTTTTTTTATAAGGAGATCTACTTTAGCATGATAACATCTAAAGCGGAAATCCAATCTTATATTTATGAATATTACAAGCGAAGAGAAGAAAGAAATCTTCAAAAAGTACGGTAAAACAGGGGAGGATACGGGCTCACCGGAAGCTCAGATTGCCCTTTTTACAGAACGCATTAATCGGCTGACCGAACACCTCAAAGACCACAAACAAGACCATTCCACACGTCTCGGGTTGTTAAGACTCGTCGGAAAGCGCCGAAAGCTACTCAACTATTTGATGCGCAAAGACATTAAAGCATACAGAAAGTTGATTCAGGAGCTTGGAATCAGAAAATAAATTTACTAAAGGCACGATACTAATATTGTGCCTTTTTTATTTTAAGGTAACTG
>SLQI01000441.1 GCA_007131535.1 Balneolales bacterium
TGTTCAACACCCCGCCGGTATTTGCCGTCTATTTCTTTAACTATGTCCTCGACTGGATTAAAGATCAGGGCGGGCTGGCTAAAATGGAAGAGATCAACCGCAAAAAAGCGGAGAAGCTTTACGCTGAGCTTGATAAGGATGATTTCTACCGTGCAACTGCCGAAAAGGAATCCCGTTCGCACATGAACGTGACCTTCCGACTGGCTGATGAAGATCTGGAGAAGACCTTCATCGCTGAAGCGGCACAAAACGGCCTTAACGGCCTGAAAGGCCATCGAAGCGTTGGCGGTATGCGCGCCAGCATTTACAATGCCTGCCCCGAAGAAAGCGTAGACGCGCTGATTTCCTTCATGCAGGATTTCCGTAAAAAAAACGGATAAGTCTATAAACCATGTGGTTCTTGCGGATACCTTTCCGCAAGAGCCCATGGCTATATTAAGCCCACGGCATTGAGAAAGTGCTCAAAAGAGCGGGGCACAAAGATGAGAGTAAACACAATGCCGTATACCGCTCCGGCAAAATGAGCATCATGGTTAATGGCTCCGAGCTGCTTCCGGCCGGCATAATAGCTGATAACCAGAAAAAGTATTCCGAATAGCAGGGCCGGAATGCCGACGGGTATAAACATGATATACAAGTTACTGAGCGGGTAGAACAGGATGTATGAAAAAATCACGGCGCCTACCGCACCCGAAGCCCCGAGACTTGCATAATTCGGATTGTTGCGATGCAGAAACAATGTGGGCAGACTTGAAACGATCAGTGCGGTAAAATAGAGCCCCAGAAAAAGCCCCGTACCGATAATCTGCTCCAGCTGCGGGCCGAAAAAGAAAAAGGTGATCATGTTGAATATCAGGTGCGTTGAATCCCCGTGAAGAAAACCGGATGAGATCAGCTGATACCAGCGGTTTTCACGGAAGACGGCATAAGGACGCATCATCCCCTTCATCTGCCAGTCCGGGCGCGCGTACCAGGCAATTAAAGTTACTACCGTTGTGGTTACAATCAGAATTAATGCCGCCATGCCAGATATTTATATTTTTTGATAACGCACCTAAAAGAAGGCTTTGCAAAACCAAAAACAAGATAAAATATTTTAAAGCCATCAAAGTTTTGCAGTACGGTCGGTTTCCTCAGTATATTTAAAAACGGTTAAGCCAGGGTAGCTCAGTTGGTAGAGCAATCGCCTCGTAAGCGATAGGTCGGCGGTTCGAGTCCGCTCTCTGGCTCAAGAGCTTATCGGGAATATTCAATGCCGGACTTCCAACAAGTTCCCACCACCGGCAAAATTCCCCTGCAATTTTTAGTTATTAAGTCAGCCACTCCCTACGATAGGTTTTAATTGCCCGAACCGCTCTCTCGCCGATTTTTCCAGCTTGTCGCGATGGTCAGGATGAGCGATCGCGATCAGCGCTTTAGCCCTTTCGCTCAGGGTCTTTCCATAAAGATTGGCGACTCCGTATTCGGTGATCACGTAATGTACATGAGCACGAGTCGTAACTACCCCGGCACCCTGGTTTAAAAACGGTGTAATCCGGGATATCCCTTTGCCGGTAACCGAAGGAAGCGCAATGATCGGCTTACCGTCCGGCGATAAGGCCGCACCCCGGATAAAATCCATTTGCCCTCCTACTCCTGAATAGTGATAGGTTCCGATCGAATCGGCGCATACCTGCCCGGTCAGATCCACTTCAATAGCGCTGTTAATAGCCGTCACTTTGGGGTTTCGCCTGATGACGGCCGCATCATTGATATAGCCGATATCCAGCATTGCGACAGCCGGGTTGTCATCAATAAAATCATATAATTCCCTGGAACCGTAAACAAAGCCGGCCACCATTTTTCCCGGATGCGTTTTTTTGTGAATTCCGGTAATCGCCCCTTTATGATATAAATCCATGACTCCGTCCGAAAACATCTCGGTATGAATGCCGAGATTGCGATGGTTGGTCAACGATCGCAATACGGCGTTGGGGATCGCTCCGATACCCATCTGAAGTGTCGCTCCGTCGTCAATGAGTTCGGCTACATACTCGCCGATTTTCAACTCGGTTTCGCCGGGCTCTTCAGCCGGGAGTTCCGGTAATGGGGACTCATGATGGACGATATAATCTATGCGGTCTTTATGGATCAAACCGTCTCCGAGTGTTCTCGGTACTCTGGGGTTAACCTGAGCTATTACTATCGAAGCTGACTCAAAAGCTGACCTTGCCACATCCACAGATGTACCGAGTGAGCAGTAGCCGTGTTTATCGGGTGCTGAAACCTGCAGTAAAGCCACATCTAACGGCAAAATGCCGCTGCGAAACATTTGGGGAACTTCACTCAAAAAAACCGGCAGATAATCTCCACGCCCCTCATTGATGGCTTTTCGTACATTGGCACCAACAAAAAGTGACCGGGTAAAAAAGGTGTCTGCATACTCCGGGTCCGCATACGGCGCCCGCCCTTCGGTGTGGAGGTGAACCATTTCTATTTGTTCGAGCTCCTGGTGCCTCCGTACGAGCGCATCAATCAAATGTACCGGAGCCGCTGCTATGCTGTGTACAAACACGCGACTGTTTGATGAAATGTGGCGAACCGCCTCATCAGCAGATAATGTAATACTCATTTACCATGGATTAATTTGTAATGATTGCCAAGATACAACGAACTTACCCGCTCAGAAACAAAAAAAGCGCACCGGGAAAAGACCGGCACGCTTTCCAACAACCGTCGAGGTCGTCAAATCAGGTTTTGGCAAACCAGGCGGGTACGGGAATATCCAGCATCGTTTTTAAACCTGAATCACTCCGATACACCGCATTAATGGTATTGACGGTGATGGCACTTGTGGCAACATCTCCGTTAATGCCTCCCGGTATTACCGACTCAAAACCGGGATTGCCTTTCACTGTAACTTTATCATAGGACTCGCCCTCGCCAACGGCAGCACGAAAGTGTAACCTTACTCGCTCTTTGCCGTCTACAATGCCGCGGGTAATCTGTTCAACGCCACAGGGTTCGCCTTTTTCAATGGTTTTATAGCCGCTGGTGAGCTGTTCTTCAGCCAGTACTTTATCGAGGGTTTCGTTGTTTTCGTCGAACTTCAGATTCATCGCCCCGGCAATCATATCTGCAGACTCCGGCAGACCGACATGTCGAAGCGTTCCTTTTTCTTTTTCCTGCTCGAACTCATCGTGGGTCAGTCCGGCTCCGATTTTTTTCTGAAACGGAATCCGACGCGAAGATGCATCCTGAATTCGCTTGACTTCGACATATTCAACATCCTGACAAATTGAAAGCAGCGCTGACGGGAGGTAATCCATAAGAAAGCCAGGGTTCACCCCGGTACCGACACAGGTTACACCCTGATCCCGGCAGATTTTATCGATTTGTTCAGCCTCTTCCGGATGCTGTTGCCAGGGATAAGACATTTCCTCGCAAGTAGTTACTATATCCAGCTTTTTAGCTGCAAACTCTTCGATGGTAGGAATTATTCTTTTGATGGATGAAACAGTTGTCAGCACTCCAACAGATGGTTGGTTGCCGGCCTTTTGAATAGCTTCATCCAATGAACCGGATACGGTAACTCCTTTAGCTCCGACACCTGCAAGTTCTCCGATATCCTTACCGGTCAGCTCCGGGTCGAGGTCTACCACACCGACCAGGTTTAATCCTTCTCGTTCCAAAATGAATTTGCTAACGTGCAGCCCCAAAGGGCCGGCACCTGCCTGAATAATATTGATCATACAACTTAATTTTTTGGGAATTAATCTTTAAATGAGAGCAGATAAAGGGTGAATCATAACCTGAAAACCAACATTCTTTATAATACGATTGTCATGAGCTTTATCTGCCCGGCTCATTAGCCGTCACAGTTGAAGAATATACGAGTTAGGACACTCATTTTCGAATCTCAATCAGTATCCGGAATTTGTAATAAACACAACCCAAGGGAAATTAAATCCGGAAACGCCAACGTCACAATTCATTGTACCTGAATATTTTAAACAAATAAATATAAAATTAAGTTAGTACATACTTATTTTAAGTTAATACTTACACACCATTTCCTTGAGTGATTATATCATACTCAATCTTCTCCCGATAGCTGTTCACATTATTTATAGAAGGCTTGGCAAAACCGTCTTATAATTTTATCACCTCACACCTACCTTGGGTTCACTCCCTGATCAGGTTCGCCGGGTAATAAGTTAGTACAGGGTGCGTTAATCAGATTTTACATATTTAAGATTAAATACTCTTTTATCTTTATTGAAAGTTTTTTATCATTATAAGTGCCGTACTTGATTACTCATATGTATCTGGTCAACGGCAGATTTCAAAATATCCGGGGTTAACCGGTAATAGAAACAGCTGAGCCCGTTATTTCTTATATTCAGTGGCTTTGTTTACCGGGCCGGAATGCAGAAAATTTCTTGTATTGCAATGGCACTACAATTCCAAACTTTGACTGTGGGGGGTGAGAATCCCCCCGAAAACACAAACCTAAATCATTCAACTAAATAATTTTATGAAAAAGCTTGTATTGTTAGCTACCGCATTAAGCCTGTTCCTGGTTGCATGCGGCGGAAATGGTACCAATGGTGATGTTGTTGAAATCACCATCGAAGGAGATGATGCGATGCAATTTAATATGGACGTCATTGAAGTTGAAGCCGGACAAACCGTGCGGCTTACACTCGAGCATACCGGGCAGATGCCGGTTGCAAATATGGGCCATAACTGGGTACTCCTTGATGAAGGAACCGACTTTGACGCTTTTACTTCAGCTGCCTTGAATGCAGCCGACAACGAATATATCCCTGAGGATATGTACGATGAAATCATCGCCTACACCGACCTGATCGGTGGCGGAGAAACAAGCACTGTAGAGTTCGAAGCTCCATCTCCGGGCACGTATGATTTTCTTTGCTCCTTCCCCGGTCATCCCGGTCCGATGAGCGGTGAGTTTATTGTAAACTAAGTCTTTATTGATTTAGCCGACAAACTATAGCCGGCAGATGCCCTGATGCGTCTGCCGGCTTTTTTTGTTGATCTCAATACTCGCCGACCATCGAAACCCAGTCTCCTAAACCAACCTGCTCCATCGCCCGGCAAAATCGTTTATCGGAGGTCACCATTCTGCCTTCGATACCTATGGCCAACACGATATACATGGCATCATACATACTCACATGATGCAGTAACGACAGATCAAATGCCTGTTCCGCCAGTATATCATCCGGCGTAGTATCAAACGGAAAAGATGACAAGGTGTGGTGAATCCGGGTCGCCTCATCCCGGTCGAGTTCTCTTCGTCTCACTTTTTTGGTCAACACCGCTGAAGTTTCCAGATAAAACAATTGCGGAACATAAAATTCATCGTTCCATTTAAGAACAGCCCGGGCTTTATCTGAATTATCCTCCTCCAGAAACCACTTCAGCCCGACCCCGGCATCAATTACTAAGCGCCCCATTATTCACGGAGTGATCTCACATCCTTGTTACTGTCGGAGAAAGACCTCTTCTCCGACTTAAACGCCTCATATATTTCGTTGATCTCGTGGACGGCTTCTTCTCTGGTATACTCGGAAGCGTACCCCTCCAGCATGTGCTTAATTTCTGCTTGCAGCGACCTGCCGTTTGCTGCCGCTTTCTTTTTTAACCTCTCTATGGTTTTTTCGCTTAGGTTTCTGATCAATAAATTTTTCATAGCATACTCCCGTTATGTTATCTCGTGATATCAAAACGATATCACAATAAATTTATTTTTCCAAATTTTTTTTGCGTTTTTTATTTCATCCGCTTTTAACCGGATTATGATGATTTTTTTCAAGCTCCCACAGTTCTACATACTCTTGCTTCCGGTTCCTTCTGCGTCGGGTTTTCTTTGAGCCCTGCTTCACTTTTCTTTTGATCACCCGGATTTTTCGGAACCTCTCATGATTTTGCAGCTCCAGGTCCATGGGATGATCGTTATGAAATCCAGCGGTTTGAGCTAAGTTGGAATACAGAATTACCAGTTTGCCACCCTCGGCCAGATGATTTTGAGCCTGATCAAAAAACCGCTCATACAATCCCGCTTCAAAATAAATGGCCTTGTCTAACAAGGTAGTCTCTTCTTCGGCGGGCAGCCAGGGCGGGTTAAATACGACGAGATCTGCCTTCTGATGCCACGGCTCAAACAAATCGCCCATTTTGACCGTAACCCGTTCCGACACACCCATACTTCGTACATTCTCAAGCACCGATATTACGGCATTCGGGTTGATATCCGAAGCATAAACCTGCTCAAACCCATGCACTGCCATTTGAAACGCCAGCACTCCACAGCCGGTACCAATATCCATCGCGGTGGATTTGCGACCCTGATATTTCGTCAGCCACTTATCAAAAAGAATAAGGTGATCAAACCGGGTGGGAAAGTAGGTACCGTAATAGGGATAAACCGGCTGGTCCAATACCGGGAACGTAATCCCTTTATGATACCACTGCCATGAGCTGTTTAAACCCTGTACTTGGGGAAATGAAAGATAGAAATCCGACTCATCGGGGTACAGCTCCTTCAGCCAGCCGATCTTCGGAGATTTGGGTAACGCTATTTCGTTATTTCGAACTGGCAGCAACAGCCGGTTCGATGCAAAGTGATAAGCTTTACGTTGAGCCCGGTAGCCATGAAAATCTCTGCCGGTATTACGGTCAAAAATGCGTTTCTTTAGCCCGGCCAACACCTTCAAGCCGGTGGGATATTGATCCTCTATTACCGCATAACCGCCATCAATAATCGTACTCTGAATTGAGGAAGCATCAGACTTTTTCGTTACCGGTACCGGATCGCTATCCGGGACAACAGGTTCCGGCCGAATTGGTTTTATGTTATTATCAGACATCACCCCGCAAACTACCGTAATCCTTCTTTCTGCAATTCGTCCCGGACTTTTCGGGGCAGATTCGCTACAACCAGATGGTAAGAATCGGAGATCCATTCCTTAAGCAATTCATCCGTCAGCTCCGGATGATCGGTCTTTATGCTGTTCCAGTGCTTTTTGTTCATGTGATATGCCGGTACCACCCATTCATATTGCTCCCGCAGCATGATGGCTTTCTCCGGATTGCATTTCACATTAATCAGCTCGTATGAGTCCACATTCGTAGCGCTGAACATCTTCCCTTTTACCTTAAATACAAGCGTTTCCTCATCAAACGGGAAGCCCTCCTCGGTTCCAGGCAGTGAAAGACAGAATTGCCGATACTCTTCTATATTCATCCCTCTGATCAATTTGACTGTTCGTAGAAACCAGCTATCGTACTGAATGGGAAAGCCGGGATGTTACAATAACTGTTTTGTTAATCGAAAAGGTTTAGAAAAACCAAAATTTTGCACAACCTTTATTGAATATAGCCATCCGGTTTTATCGATCAAACCAATCAACTCCCAACGTGATCAGGATGACCAGACCTACTGCATATACCAAAATGCTGAAAAATGCTCCCCGGATCAGCAAGGTACGCTTCATTTGCAGCAACCTGGCAGCCACTGCCACAGCCCAGATTCCCACCCAGGGGGTAATCACCAGAATATACCAAATGCCGTATTGATTAATATTCCGATAGAATTTTTCCGAAACCGGTCTGATCAGCCACCGGCGTACTCTTTGATACTTCATCAACCTGTAATACCCATACTCAATCAGCAGTACGGGTTTAAAATTGCCTGCCACAGCAAACACAACCACAGAAACCGGGTCCAGACCGAGCGCCATACCAGCCGGAACGGCTACGTATATTTCGAAAAACGGGAAAAAACCGAGAAACCAAACGGTAAAAGCCTGATAGATATATTCAAACATCAGATTCGGTTACACCTATAATTCATTCCGGTTTTTCAGTAAGCGGGTTTTCTGTGATGATATACTCTTCAACAGGTTTACCCTCCATCAAATGTTCCCGGATAATCCGCTCCAGAACTTCCGGGGTGCAGGAATGATACCAGATTCCTTCGGGATACACCACCGCCACCGGTCCGCGCATACAGATTCTGAGGCAGTTCGCTTTGGTGCGGAATACTCCTCCGCTGCCATCCAGACCGGTTTCGCTCAGGCGCTTTTTTAAATATTCCCAGGACTCAAACCCGGCCTCCTTTTTACAGCATTTCGGTTTCGTTTGATCGGCACACAAAAAAATATGGCGCCGTATTTTATTTATTTCCAGCTCCTCTGCCTTTTCACTGACCCTTTGCCGTAGTTCGTTATTGCCCATTGTTTTGGAATTGGTTCAAGTATCCCTTTAATCTTTACCGGCGATCCGGCAGACGCAATTTTTAAACCTGCTGCCGGACAGTTTATTACTCCGGTTTTGATTCTGGTTCAATATCTGAATAGTGTCTGTAAGAAAACTCATGATGTCATTTGGAAACAACAGGTAATTAAGGTAAATAAGTAGATTAAGAAAAATTGGGTATTTGGCTCCATGAGTTGCTTTAAACCCAATTACCTGAATTACCGAA
>SLQI01000440.1 GCA_007131535.1 Balneolales bacterium
CAGTCCGACGTGACCCTTGGAGCATCCGGGCTGTATTATTGCCATTCCGCAGACGATCGTCAGGATCTGATCACCGACTCCAACTGGTCTATCAACGACGAAGGCGAATCAGTTTACTGCGAGGAACCCGGTGCGGTTGTGCTTCGATTTCCGGAAAACGAAGCACGCAGAATCTCCCTGCAACCCGAATTGAGGTGGGATTCACTGGCTTTGGCACAAACCTATGATTTGACCCTGTCGCCGAACGAAGACTTTTCCGATCCGGTGGTTGAGGAGACCGGGCTGACCGATACCAGTTACACGGTGTCCAGCGAACTTGACCTGAGTACCGATTACTTCTGGCGTGTCCGGGCAATGAATTTCGGCGGGGAGGGAACATGGAGTGAGGCCCGGTTTACCACGGTTCTGATGGAGAACGGCTCCGGCACCGAGGATAATCCCTACCAAATAACCGATGCCGAAGTGCTGGACCTGATCAGAGAAGATCTGTCCGCCCATTACATTTTAACCGATGATATCAGCTTGAGCTTTCATACCGGCAGTTCATCCGGATCGTTCTGGAATGACGGGGACGGCTGGAAGCCGTTAGGTGCGGAAAATTCATCCGGAGAGGAATCGTTTGAAGGATCCCTGGACGGCAGCGGTCATCGCATCAGTGGAATGAGTATCAACCGGCCCGGTCAAGACCATGTCGGGCTGTTTGCCCGACTTGGTGAAGAGGCCGAAATCACCACATTGGGCCTGGAGGAGGTCGATATTACCGGGGGAACCAACACAGGGGCACTGGCCGGCTATAACGAAGGGAGCATTTCCTACAGTTACGTAACCGGAAGTATAAATGGCAATTCCCAGGTCGGTGGTTTTACCGGTGTAAATACCCAAGGCTCCATCACCCATTCCTACACTAAAGGAGACGTTTCAGCTGATGAATACAGTGCCGGCGGTATGGTTGGCGACAATAACGGCACGATCTCGGAAACCTGGTCCTCCGGCAGCGTCGAAGCCGGCTCAGAGGCCGGCGGACTGATCGGCCGCAACTTCGACGGTCCGGTCAGCGGGAATTACTGGAACAGCGAAACCTCCGGAACGGAAAGCGGTGTCGGAGACGGATCTGTCGACGGCATTACCGCGCTCACCCCCTCGGAAATGCGCCTGCAGGATTCATTCGAAGACTGGAACTTTGACGACACCTGGAAGATTGACGAGGAAGAGTCCTATCCTTTTCTGCAGGACGTAGAGCAGGAGCCGCCACCCGGGCAATTGACCACCGACATCGAGCCGGTCGTCGAACTGCCCGAAGAGTTCGGCCTGGATCAAAACTATCCCAACCCGTTCAACCCGGCTACGCAGATCCGGTATGCCATCCCCGAGCAGTCTCATGTTCGCCTGACTGTGTATGATGCGCTCGGACGGCGGATAACCACGCTTGTTGACGAAAGCCAGAAGCCCGGAACGTACGAAGCTACGTTTGATGCGTCTGAGCTATCCAGCGGTGTATACCTATACCGCCTGGCGGCTGGAAATTTTGTAGAAACCCATCAGATGATGCTCGTGAAATAAAATTGAAGCGGAGAAATCAACCAAGCGCAAATTGCACTTATCAATACTTAACCCGGTTTCTCTTAATGTTTCAGGCGCTTTCATAATTTGTCCAGGAACGGATATCCCGCATTTCCAGGTGAGAAATGCGGGATAAGTTAACGTGTGCCCGGACGGTCCAGGAGGATCTGCTTTATGATTCCTTTCTGCTGATTCATAAATCAACTATGGTTTCCATATAGGTATTTTCAACGATCGCCGTTCCGTCATCCGCCCGGTTGTAACGTTCAAAGACCTCTTTCAGGTCATTCAAAAGGTTTTCTTTCTGATGGTCATCAATAAGATCCAATGCCCGGAGGGTAGGACCGAACCAAGTACTGAACACCTCTACGGCATGATCGGTTGAGAGATAGTACTGCAGGGCCTTTCGTCTCTCACTTTGGATCGACCGTGCACTTGCGCCCAGCAGTTCATTCAACCCCTGTTCCGTGCCCCAGCGCGATGGTGGTTTGACGCCCGGCGGTGGCGGCGGCAGATACTTGCCGTTCGCAGAAAAGAAATCCCCGCTCCAGCCTTCAGAGACGGGGCCGGCCAGCCCGATTTTCCCTCCGGGTTTACAGACCCGGATCATTTCCGATGCGGCTTTTTCCTGATCGGGTGCAAACTGAACACCGTATACAGAGAGAATCACATCAAAACAGTTATCCGGAAACGGCAGATCCTGAACGTCTGCAACGAGGAATTCTGCTTTCAACCCACTGACTTCTGAACGTAATCGGGCACGATCAATCAGTTCGGGAACATAATCAATTCCGGTTACGTCACAGTATCGGCGTGCTGCCACCAGTGCCGCCGTTCCGCTGCCGCAGGCCAGATCCAGCACCTTTTGTCCGGGATGGGGATCAACGGTACTGACCAGCGCTTCGGCTATCACGATATTTTGGCGGGCTATTTCATTAAAATCACCTTTTCCCCAGGTCTGTTTCTGGTTAAGGGTGATCTCGGAGAGGTTGGCGGCTTTTTGAGTTTTCATGGCATTTCAATATTGATTACACCTTCCAGGTATGAAGCACCTGGAAGGCGTGGTTATGCTGCTTTAATCATGCATCAGGCCTTGATTTTTTCAGGCAGTCCGATTGCATGTTCGGTAAATACGGGAAAGTACTGCTGTGTACTGGCCGGGTTCAGTTTTGAATCCAGGTATTCGCTCAGCCTTTCAATGGAGGGGGCTTCATACAGGCACACCGCCCTGCTCATATCGTCTGCAGGAAAGAACTGATAAACGTGCAGATCGTCAGGCAGCGGGAATACCTCTTCGGCGCATTTTCCGAATTTTTCAGGGTCATGGATTTGGTGTTCAATGGCTATAAACATGGGAATCACCTTGCTTGATTACGTTACAGGATAAGTCTGATCAGCGTCCCGGAGTATACTCGGGGCTCCGAAAGTGTTGTTGAACGCTGCAAGGCCTTGCGGACTCTCACAGGTTCACCCATAAACTAATCTATACAGACCCGGCCTGCTTTGTTTAAAAGTTCAAAGGTTTTGCTGAGAAGTTTTTTTCACCTCAGTCGGTGATATCCCGAAATGTTCTTTAAATGCCCGGCTGAAATGAGAGCTGTTTTTCAGTCCGCACTCCATCATCACTTCTGTGACCGGCATATCAGAAGATTCCAGTAAAAATTTACCATACTCAAGCCGCTTTTGTATCAGCCATCGGCCGGGGGTAGTTTTGTAGATCGTTTTAAAGTCTTTTTTAAACACCGAAAGGCTTCGTCCGCTCAGCCGGGCATATTCTTCCAGGTTCATCGGGTAAGTAAAGTTGGACTCCATCATGGCCGGGATTGAAGGGCGGGACCGGATACAGATGTCGTGAAAATATTCGGCAAGTCCGTCGTTTTGCGGCATGGTTGCCACGATCATAATTAACTCTCTGAACTTGAGCTCAGTCAGTTTTGCCACTTCCCGGCCGGTATTGGAAATGTAGGAAAGAAAGGAGAGAAAATACGATGCGAGCATTTCATTGATTTGGACCCGGAGAATCGGCGCCGGATCCGGCTCTCGTTCCCGGACGGAAAGTTCAATCTGATTCTCAATCAGCGTCTCTTTGATAAAGCTGTCCGGAACAAACATAAACAGCGAACAAAATTCATCATCAAAATATTGATAGATCGAGTGAGCCCCCTTTTTTACAAAAATGCAGTCACCGGCGCGTGCCAGCACCTCTTTGTCCCTTGCGAACCATTTTTTCTTACCCTTAATTACATACACAAAATAATTGTGATGGGTCCACATGTCGAACTGTGTTTCACTCAGCGGACACTTATAGTCGGCAAAAAGCAGGTCGTTTACCCTCAGCCTTTTGCCGTCCGGGAGGTCTTTCATAAAATCGAACACATTGAGCATAAGCTATGTATTAAGGATAACCGATTTTTGCACATCTGCTGATGTCTTTTTATGATATATATGAATCAAACTAATTTACAACTATTTATTCATCTTCATGTATGTGGAATATGGTTAATACACTTGTTCTGTTGATATGTGTGAACGTTCCTGATAATGCAGCGGCTCAAGCTGCCTCGCTTTATTCACCAAGGGATTATTACGAATCAGCACCGATTGAATCTGACCCATCAGATTCATTATCCGGCTCGGGGACCACAGATCATTCATTTAGCAATAACCCGGGAATGGGGGAAAGCACCATAGGCATGTCTGTGATTGCGGGGCGGTTGCACTCTGTTCTATATAAATTCAAAATATAGCAAAGTCCAAACCGGTTGGTTTACCGCCCGATAAAATTGTAAGGTGGTGTATATTGCAGAACTTTAGCTGGATTAAGCGTTGTTATCTAAGTAAAACCCGAGTGTATTTATAATAAAGGTGAATTCATCATGAAGGCAGATGGAAAGGTATTCGTGGTTACAGGTGGAGCCAATGGCATTGGCAGAGAGCTGGTGATGGCACTGTTGCGCCGGAATGCGAGGGTAGCAGCTGTAGATATCGATGAAAGCGGGCTGAAGAAACTTACCGAAGATGCGGCGGATCAAAAGGACCATCTGTCTGTCCATGTGCTTGATATTACGAGCCGGGATGCCGTCTATGCCTATCCGGATCTGGTGATTTCTGAACACGGCGCAGTAGACGGGGTGGTGAATAATGCCGGTATCATCCAGCCGTTTGTCAGGCTTGCAGAACTTAAGGATGAGGATATCCGCCGGGTAATGGATGTGAATTTTTATGCTACCCTCAATATGACCCGGGCCTTTCTGCCCCACCTGCTTTCCCGGTCGGAAGCCCATGTGGTTAATATTTCAAGTATGGGTGGTTTTCTGCCGGTGCCGGGTCAAAGTGTCTACGGCGCCTCAAAAGCTGCTGTAAAATTGCTGACCGAAAGTCTCTACGCGGAGCTTGCCGATACGTCAGTTCGGGTTACCATCGTATTTCCCGGAGCAGTCGGTACGGATATAGCCGCACATTCCGGGGTGAAAATCAGTGCGGGTGCGGATCAACAAACTTATAAATCCCTTCCGGCCGATAAGGCGGCGGAAATCATTCTGGAGGGTATTCAGAAAAACCGGTTTCGAATCCTGGTAGGGCAGGATGCCCGGTTTATGGATTTGGTCTACCGGACCAACCCCAAAAGGGCAGTAAGGTATATCACCCGCAAGATGAAAAACCTGTTGCCGGCATAGGTTGAGATATTAGAAGTGGCCGCACCATAAAGTATTAATTTTTCCTAAAGTATCCCTTATAATCACGTAGGGGTCGGGCAAAACATCCGCTCGAATTCCGGTTTGTGAATTACTCTTTTTGTTTATCCTTCATTTTTTGTTCGAACTCACCGGTTTTAGTCAGGGTGTAGACGGCCTGAGAGAAAAAGAAGAATGCGGCCGAAATCAGCATTATAAACAACCCGATTCCGACGGGAGAAGACCAGCTTAACCATTCCATAGATATTGAGGTTTAGATTATATAATGTATAGCTCTTGATGATAAGTCTACTTTTCAGGTAACTGCAATGCAGGCCCGATTGATTCCCGCAGGTATATATAATCCCGCATTTCCCTGATACAGAGCTTTCGCCCCGATGATTGAGCCTGTTGCCGCCTGACCATTTGAACCCGGTTAAGCAATTTGAACCTTTCGAACCTAAAGCTTCAATATTATCCGGAAACCAGAAATGCCGTTCAGCGGTGGGGCCTGTCAACCGGGGCTACGGTGTCTATCGGGTGGGTAAAAAAACCGTCTTCATATATCCCGAATTTACCCATACTGTTTTCGAAAATTTCCGTTTCGTCTTCATGCCAGTCCGGGCCGTATCGTTCAAAGTCTACGTACATTTCGTCATGTTCCAGGTCCCAGCACATCGGAGAGTCCTCAAGTTCGTCAAGTATATCCTCGTAAACTATGTCGAGTTTCAGCTCCTCGTCTTCAATATCAAGATTCAACAGCCGCGGCACATGCCAGAAGGTTTGACTATCATATTCAAGACCTAATCGTATATGGATTAAGGATACGTCTTGTATCGGTTTGAAGGTTAGACGAATGTTTTTATTACATTCTGCATATTTACCTTCATGGTAACCTGAAGCTTGTGTTATAGGAGGGGAGATGGCTGTAGTGCGAGCAATTCTGCCGTCCGCATCCTCAATGGCAAGTTCATATTTGGTTTCCGGATAAATGTCTTTTTCAGCAAGAAGATTAGTGACGTAGTGACCATCAAAGTTCCGGACCTGCTTACCGAGTAAATATTTTTCACCGGTTTCGGTATTTGTAAGAGTGGCGGTCACATCAAGGGGCTCGGATGTGTGTTCATCCAAAGGGGTTGAAAGATCATTAATCCGAATAACATGCTCAGATGATTGCAGATCAAGTCCGCCATAAATGGAAAAGTGATAGTTGGTGTGATATATGGGATCAAGAGTATTATCACAGGATACCAGAAAAACCAGGCTTGCCGGCAGTAGAAATGAACAAGGATGATATTTATGTTTTATGGCAGTAAACATATACAAATTTTTTTAGGTTCTTGAGTCCGGGTTTGTCCATTCTCATAATAGAGGCAAAGCTGATGCTGAAGTTTCAGTTAATTGCGGCACGGATTGAAGCGTAGGGAAGAATCGGAGTCTGATCAATCCGCTGAAGGGTAGTCAGGTCGAAATAAAAAATGTTATTGCGGTCATAGGCATTGAGCGTGCCGATTTCGGCATCCAGGCTCAGCTGCGGGGTAATACTAAAGGTGCGCTCAACAGAGATATCGAGGCTATGATAACTTGGCATACGCGCTCCATAAGGGCGGTGGAAGTAAGTATAGGCTCTGCCGGCCGTCTCTGAAGGGTCTAATTGGGGGATCGTTAGTCGAAGATCATAACCGTACACCTGGGTATAAGGGCGACCGGAGCCGAACTCCCATCTGATATTTGTGGAAAATCCGGCAAAGCGGTAGCTGAGTATTGCGTTTAGCTGGTGGCGGCGGTCATGGGCCGGATGATAGCCAAATACTGGCTCCTTAATCCAGGCGCCGAGGTCATCAGAAGCGGCTTCATATTCAACCTCCGACCAGCCATAGCCGGCGGAAAAATAAAAAGGATAAATTTCCAGTTCTGCTCGTACATCAAAGCCGTAGGAAGTTCCGTCAGCCAAGCCGGTATCGAGTTCCATCCTGGCTTCCGGGTTCCATTTGGAAACCGGAATATTGCGGTGATTTTTCGCATATCCTTCAATATTGAATTCGAATACACGTCCGATGCGATGCTGATATCCCAGAATACCGTGGGTGGCGCCGGGAAGCGGATCTCCGAGACGGCTGGGACTCCAGATGGTAAAGACGGTACCGGCATCCCGCTCATCGGTAATTCCCTCTTCAACCTGATAGTATCTTCCCAGAGCGAGGCTCACTTCCCGGTTTGCACTCCCGCCAAGGCGGTACGCAACACGAAGTCGGGGCTCCAGGGTTGGTGTGACGATATTCTGAGAAGAGATCTGTGAGCCAATACCCGGATGAATGGTTAATCGTTCTGAAGGCGACCACTCCGTGCTGA
This sequence comes from Balneolales bacterium, assembly GCA_007131535.1. Lineage (GTDB taxonomy): Bacteria > Bacteroidota > Rhodothermia > Balneolales > Natronogracilivirgulaceae > SLJN01. The sequence continues at coordinate 7,587 of SLQI01000440.1, forward strand.
TACTATTCTGGGATACCATCACAGCAATGTCGAAACTGTCGTAGCCGGTAAAACGCTCTGAAAGTGCAGCGTTGTAATTTGCCAGATTCACACCAAGCCGGTATTCTACAGGATGACCAAGGACCGTATATTGATGAAGCAGTTGGAGACGGATATTGTGGAGATTGGAAGTACGGTGCGGATTACCCGGCACTCCTTCGTTGTTGGTGAAGCCGGTATAGCCGAATGTCAGCTCATAAGGGTGATCAAAGGTTTCATCATACCCCATGCACTTTCCGCCGATTACCCGGTTAGACCATGACATTACATAGTCTCTTTCCGGGTTAATCTGTCCCCGGTCATACGTAAACATGCCGGTAGCGATGCAGTGTAAATTATCAGTTTGCACAGTATACCGCATCATTAAATCCTGAAATTGCAGCGGTACATCCTGCCCGGTCAGATGAGGGCCCATTTGTTCGATTACAGAGTAACGCCCCATCATGAGAAGTGACTGGCGGTCGGTCTCAATTGGACCCTCACCGTGAAAGGATGCCAGATACGGGCTGTAGGCTACACTCCCGCTGTGGCTTCGCATATTTCCCTGCCTCAGAGTAACATCTATGATGGAAGAGGTGGCTCCCATGTATTCCGAACCGAACCCGCCGGCATACAAATCAACACTGCGAATGATTTCCTGCGGGAAGGCCGAAAACATATTGGAGATATGAAAGGGTTTGATGATAGGAAGATTATCCACCAGCACATAATTCTGGGCGGGAGTCCCTCCTCTGATATGAAGTTGGCCGCCACGATCACCGGCCATAACCACTCCGGGGATGGTTTGAAGGTAGCTGGCAAAATCTCCGCCCGGACCCGGCGTGGGAGCACGCTCTATTTCCGCGCCGGTTATCGTGCGAACCC
>SLQI01000498.1 GCA_007131535.1 Balneolales bacterium
AAACCTGCATAAAAACCTAAACGCCGGCCGAGTGCGTCCCCGCACCGGCCCACTATCACCACGCGTCCTCGCGTCTTAGATGGTCGGCGCTTTCCCGTTTACCCTCGGCGGCCATTTATAGCAGATTCATCGGTTTTGCCTCGGGATGTTGGGTGGTGGGTGATCCTCGTACCCCGACCTTATGCTCCGCAACGGTCGCCTGTGCCTGTGGCAGGGCTATGTTCGGTCGTCCTCCACTTCGTTCCGGACTTAGTCTTATTTACACATAGCCCATAAAATCCGTTTTAATCCGTGCAGATCCGCGGCTAAAAACATCTGTCACTGGCACCGCAGGCGAGGCTTAAAGTAGCCATAGGCACCGATGTGCACCGAACCGGAGCGGAGGGAACTGCCGCCAAATTAGCAACTACTCAGCTATCAACTGCTTTTTTTTTCGACTGCATTTGGTAGAAGCCTGTGGAGAGGTAGTTGCTTGTTTTAACAGATCTCTCCGTTACGGCTCGATATATACCGAGTCAATGGGCCTTATTAAGCCTCGCCTCCAGTCGAGAAGATAGCACATGGGGGGGGAATAGCGCGGCTTCGCCACGCGGAGTTGAGTCCGGCTATAAAAGAATCTTAAATATTTGATAGTTGTGCAACTCGCACTGAAGGGAACGGAAATGGATGGATACCAAAGTTACTGACAACCGACAACTCCACCAGTAACCAGCAACAGACATCTCAAGTGCCCAAAACCACCGTTTGCCCGATCAAAATTTTGAATCGAAATCAGGTACCCCGGAAAAAAGCGGCACAAACCGGGGAGCAATCATAATTTGCGCCCTCTTCAGCGACAATTTACAGTTTCCCGGGTCTGCCGGCTGCACTGCTATCCCTGCGGATTCTCTTCTTCGTCTATTAAGGTAAACGAGCCGCGAACCTGTTCGGGGTCTTCCTCGGAAACTTTTGCATAGTCGGTGATCGTATAAAAGTTCCCCGATTGGGTCATCAGCCGAAACGTCTCACATGATGAGCGTCCGGATTTCGCTTTCTTCAAATGCTTAAGAGCCTTTTGCCGGTCATCCGGATGGATGAGGTTCTGCCAGCCGCCATCATCCAAAACTTCATGTTTTTCGAAGCCAGTCAGCTCACATATATCACCGGAAATCCATTTAAAGAGCGGATTATCATCAGAAATGGACAAACCGTAGCTATAATCGGACTCCCCGCCGGTCATCGATTGGAACTCAATATTCCGTTTTTCGAGGGTTTTAAGCACCTTTTTTCGCAGGGAGATATTATGAACTTCCGCCCGGAGTACCGAATTACCCTCGGAGTTCATAAACTTCACCGTGATTTCAACCTGCAGTGGCGCCCCGTTCTTACGGGTTAGCAAAATTCGGTAGGTACTCTCATTAAAGTCCGTGTCCGTAATAAGGTTACTGAACTCATTTTCCAGGATCGGCCGCTGTTTTTCCGGAAGCAGGTCCCAGATTTTTTTACTGGGCAGTTCTTCTTTTTCGTAGCCGGTTAGCTCTCTGAATGCCTTGTTACAATAGAGAATATTTCCGTCGGCATCGAAATCAATAAGGGTCCGTTTTGAACTTTCGTAAAGGTCATCCGCATCCATATCCCGCTCCAGCAGAGCTTGCTCAGCCCGCTTGCGTTCGGTTATATCATGCTGATAAGATACCCAGTGCGTAATATTTCCTTCCTCATCCACCAGGGGGTGAATATCCCATTGGTTGATAAACTCCGAGCCGTCTTTGCGGTAATTAACCGTTTGCCCGAAAAATGACTTGCCTTCACGAAGGGATAGTTTGAGCTCTTCCAGTACTTCCCGGTCCGTTTTAGGGCCTTGCAAAATTCGCGGCGTTTTGCCGATCACTTCTTCCCTGGAATAACCGGTCATTCGGGTGAAGCCGGGGTTAACATAGACAATACGCGGACCGGGACTCTCGGTTTCAAGGTCGGTGATCAAAATCGAATCATAGTCATGGCGAATAGCCGATTCAAGCAGCGATAGATCTCGTTTGTACCGATCCCGCTCCTCGGTGAGTTCCGTAAAGAGTTCTTTCAATTGTTCAAAAGACGCATCATCTTTAGCACAGGAACGCAATTGTTTAAATAACTTGGAATCCGGTTGATCCATAAATGCGGTGATGTAATTTGAAATTCAAAAACTTGTTAGGTAAAGCACTCAAAAGCCTCCGGATATAATCCGGGAATGCGCGGTTATAGCATTTGGCAATGCTTAATTTCAAGGTATGAGGATACCTGCCACATCATTTGATCAATTCCTGATGTGAATTCGTTCCTTCAAGCATAAAATTTAAAAAAGAATCACTCTGGAATTGCGCCGTTTTCAAGCAGCAGGTAGACGATTTCTGAGTAACCACCGCGTGAAGCATATCGAAGAGCTGAACCGCTATACATATCCCGGGCATTCACGCTTGCCCTGTTAGCTATTAATAATTCAGCGATTTCCGTACGTCCAAGGCGGGAGGCTTCAATCAATGGAGTCCTGCGGTGGTTGTTCCGGGCATTTATTGTAGCGCCGTACTGCAAAACGTCGAGTACAACTTCAGGCTCATTTTCACGGATAGCGCTGAATAACTCTGAATTTAATTCATCCACCGACATTTCAAGATAGGGGTCCTCCTCTTCTTCCCGGGGCTCCCTCCAGAACATAATTCGATCCAGAAAGCTTGGTTCCTCTTCAACTATCTCCTCTTCTTCTTCACCTTCTTCATCTTCAGGGTCCTGAAATGATTCATGCAGGGCGTTGCCAGAAAATTCTCCCGCTTCACCAGCGATACTTACCCCGGGAACACCGATCAGTAAGCCGGTGATTAAAGCGATAAGCACAACCAGAAAAGTATATTGCTTGTAGAAATTGTTCATCCGTAGCCTCATGTTCTCCGCGAGATAATATAATTGAGTAGTAACAGCCGGCAATATTGGTTACTTCGGTTCCGGCATTATAAGGTTTTCTCGGGCGCCCCTGCCCGTTTTCCATCGACTAACTGTTAGCAGTCGTATTTTGTAAAGATATTTAATTCTCAGACAACTTAAAAAAAACAAAGCCAGTGCTTGCACCGGCTTTGTAATTATACAAAAGAAACCGCTGGTATCCGGTATAAAATAAAAAGAGCTCATTTATATCGTCATCCAAGGCTGTATGAACCCTTTAGCAATCCGGTTCCGGATGAGACCTTCAAGATTTCGAAAACCTAAAAGGTCTTTTCCTGGCAGCGATTTACAATTTTGCAAGACATTTTCCCGGAACCACTGCTAAGAAATACAGAAAAGGTTATTCGTTCAATACCAGTTTGGCAATGGTTTGCAACTGCATATTGGAAGTACCTTCGTAAATCTTACCGATTTTGGCATCCCGGTAGAATTTTTCAACAGGATACTCCTTGGTATATCCATAGCCCCCATAATACTCTACACAATGTGAAGTGACTTTTTCAGCCACATCCGAAGCGTGGAGCTTGGCCATGGCCGCGTCTTTCATAAATTTTTCGCCGGCCATCTTTTTACGGGCGGCATTGTATACCAAGAGCTTGGCCGTTTCGATTTCGGTAGCCAGTTGCGCGATCTGAAATTGTACGGCCTGGAAGTCGGCAATAGCCTGGCCGAACTGTTTGCGTTCCTTAATATAGTCGAGGCCATGCTTAAACGCCCCTTCTGCAATTCCCAACATCTGAGCACCGATGCCAATCCGTCCTTCATTCAGGGTCTCCATGGCAACTTTATAACCCTTGCCGGGCTCTCCCAGAATGTTGGAAACCGGAACCTTACAGTCTTCAAGAATCAGCTCGGTAGTTGAACTGGCACGGATTCCGAGTTTATCTTCTTTCTTTCCTACGGAGAATCCTTCAAAGTCGCGCTCCACAATAAATGCGGTGATTCCTTTGTAACCGGCTTCCGGATTGATGTTGGCAAAAATAATGAATATATCGGCCTCAGCTCCATTGGTGATCCAAAGCTTGTTTCCGTTAAGGATATAGTGATCGCCGTCTTGTTCGGCTTTCGTTTTTAAAGCAAAGGCATCACTCCCGGAGCTCTCCTCGGAAAGCGCATAAGCACCGACTTTTTCTTCAGCGAGTTGCGGTAAATACTTTTGTTTCAGCTCATCATTGGCAAAGTTGACGAATGCGTTGTTCACCAATGTATTTTGCACATCCATGAATACGCTGGCTGAGGCATCAACCTTGGCTATTTCTTCTATAGCCAGTACGGCCATCATGAAGTTGCCGCCTCCACCATTATAGTCTTCGGGTATCTCAATGCCCATCAAACCTTGCTCAAAAAACTGCTTGATCAACCCGGAGTCCAATTTTGAGTTGTGCTCCATTTCATCCACTTTGGGAGCCACAACTGAGGATGCAAAATCAGCGGCAGCATCACGTAGCATCTGCTCATCCTCGCTGAACCGGCTGAGGGGAGCCGTGCCGGCCTCGGAAATAGATTCAAAATTACTCATATCGCTCAATTTTAGATTAGGTTAATATATCGCTGCTTAATATACAATGCCGGGCTCATTTTATAAAAGCCCTTTCATGAGTATTGGACCCCGATTTAAAGTTACCGGTTTTGCTCAGCGAGTAAAATTATCATCGCCTCGGTAACTGCTTTGAACAGGTCGGCATCGCCATCCCGGCTGTCCGGATGCGTGATTTTGGCTTTATAACGGTACGCTTTTTTTATGCCCTGAACCCCGGTGTCCGGTTTAACCCCGAGCAGCATACGGGCAAGGTCCAGTGCCTCGGTAGCGGGCCGGGTATTTTGCTGTCGGAGTTTTTTGTTCTCCCTTTTTAATTCGGCCGCTTTTTGCAGCAGACGATCCAGTTTTTTACGGAGCTGACGGTTCCCCTCTTCGGCTTTATTCAGGCGCTCGGTCAGCTCGGCATCGGGTGAGTTACCGGAATCATTCACATATTTTAGCAGGAGCGCGGTTTTTTCCACTACATTCTCGTAAAATTCCAGCCGACGCTGATCGGTAATGGAATCGGCATAATCCACATATTGGAATATCATTTCCTTCAGCTCCCGAATGCCGGGATTGGAGTCCGGAGCCGATTGATTTATGCGCTCATTGATGTGCTTTTGGTAGCTACGGCGGCAATCTGCAGAGCAAAATCGAACACCCGCTTCTCCGGAGAGCCGGTTACCACATACGATGCAGTGGCCTGATTCAGGATATGGTGTCCCGGAAGCCATGTCATCGATGCTTAGTTCATCCTGACTTTGGCATCACTGATGATTTTGCGGATCTCATCGCGGCTTACGTTGTAGCGTTCTCCACAGAAATGGCAAACCAATTCCTGACCGTCATCTTTCATTTCTTCAAGATCTTCCAGGCTTACCAGAGCCAGAGCATTTTTAAACCGTTTACGGTTGCACCGGCAGAAAAAATGTACCGGATACCGATCCAATTCCTTTACGGACATCGGTTTCATTACACTGTGCATGATATCATCGATATATTCATCCTGCTGAAAGCGGACCGGCAGGGGCAGCATACTTTTCACATTGTCTTCGAGCTGCGTTTTGATGGAATCATCAGCACCCGGCATAGCCTGTATCAATAAGCCGCCTGCTTCGGTTACCTCTCCGTTTTCATCAATGCCTACATCAATGGAAATAGCCGAGGGCACCTGTTCAGATTGCATCAGATAGTGAGCAATATCGGAATTGACGTCTCCTTTGATCAGCTCAACCGTACCGGTTATCGGCTGGGCTTCATTGTATAGTACTTTGGAAAAACTCAGCACCCCTACACCAAGACCTTCCCCGATGTTATCGGTTTGATCATAATCCAATTCGACTTCAGGATGCATCGAATACCCCCGAATTTCTCCGTTACTGGTGGCTTCCACGGATAAATGACCTATAGGGCCGTTCCCCTCAAGGCGCATATTAATCCGCTCTTCTCCTTTCAGATTAGATGCCAGCAACATGCCCCCCGTCAGAGAGCGGCCTAATAAAATGGTATTAAGAAGGGATAAGTTGTGTCTTCTCTTAGCCTCTTTGACAACGTCTGTGGATTTGACAACGGTTATTTTTATGTGCCCGTCACTGGTAATTCCCTTTATCAGCCTGTCTTTTTTTAAAAACTCTTCCTTATTAATCATTACGCCTGTCAAAATTTTGAAAACTATGCATTTAATAACGGGTTACTTAACGCTCCGCTTTGGCTATACGCCCCGATTTTGCAATTATTACATCTGAACATGCTTACCGATACCGGTATAGAACCATTGCCGAAATACAATATAATTGACAGATTTTTTTGCCGCTGATTTTCGCGGATAGAACACGGATTTCAGGATTGGTCTACGATTTGGCGCCACATCACAAATCGTACATCGCACGTCGTCAATCGTAAATCAAAAGGGTTGAACTCGGGCAAAATAATAAAACTCGACGGGGTTTTTGACTGATTTACATTGGGTTGCTTTCTGATTGACGATGTACGATATACGGTCCATTGGCCGCTATCATTAACTGATAAAAAATTATGGGAAATAAAAAAAGGCGGCCCGTGCTACCGAACCGCCTTTGGTCTACTTAAGGGAAAAGTTTACGGGTTAGGCGTAGTCACTCATCTCCCTTTGCGTAGTTATGGACTGCTTGATGCATAAATGCCTTTAATTTTTGAAATCGCCTGTATGCGGTTTTCCGCAAGCTCATTCGAAGCTTCATACGGAGGCATATCATTTTCAGTAGCGTAATCCATCACTTCCAGGATTTTATCATAGATCCGGGAAGCCTGGGTTAGCGCTCTTTCGGCGTTATATCCTTCGAGCTCATTGGCCACATTGATCAAACCGCCGGCATTGATAACATAATCCGGGGCGTACATTATTCCGCGTTCAATGAGCTTGCGTCCGTGAGTTTCCTCGTCATCGAGCTGATTATTTGCCGCACCGGCAACGATATCGCACTTCAGGCGGGGTATCGTTTTGTCATTTATAATACCCCCCAGCGCGCACGGACTGAATATATCGGCATCTACATCATAAATATCGTCGGGATCTACCACACTTACTTCAAACTCATCGGTTACTTCTTTGAGCTTGTCGTCGTAAATATCACATACATAAACTTTGGCGCCGGCCTCTGTTAAATGTTTAATCAAAAACCTACTGACGCTTCCGGCACCTTGTACGGCAACTTTTTTGCCCGCCAGGTCATCGCTTCCGTAAGTTTTTTTGGCACAGGCTTTAATTCCCATATACGTGCCGTATGCCGTTACCGGAGATGGATCCCCGCTGCCGCCGATGGCCTCAGGAATACCGGTGACAAACCTGGTCTCCATTCGGATTTTTTCAATTTCTTTAACCCCGATACTTACATCCTCGGCGGTGATATAGCGCCCGCCCAGACCCTCGATAAAACGACCGTAGGTGCGAAAATAAGCCTCGGATTTATCTTTTCGCGGATCTCCAATGATTACAGCTTTCCCGCCACCGAGATTAAGACCGGCAACGGCTGCCTTGTAGGTCATCCCCTTGGAAAGACGCAAAACATCACGAAGCGCTTCCTGATCAGAAGCATACGGCCACATTCGGGTTCCTCCGAGTGCAGGACCGAGGGTGGTATCGTGGATGGCAATAATAGCTTTCAGCCCCGTATCATTATCGGAGCAGACGACGATCTGCTCGTGCTCATAACTCTGAAGCTGATCGAACAGGGAAAATGAATTTTTTACGTCCTGACCGGCAATCGGTTCCATATTTAATAGTACTTAAAGTTTAAAATCTCTCAATTCACCAAATAGACAAATTCTACGCCAGCACTTCAGAAAAGCGCTTCCAATAATCTAAAAAAAATCCAGCCTTTTTGAAAGTGCCGGGTAAGTATACGGTGTTTTATACCCTTGGTGCAAATGGAAAAATCAGCCGGAGACTTCCTTTTTCCGATGATCCCTTATGGTATAGCGCAGCAGCTCACAAGGGATGCTTCCATTCATCAGCGGGAATATCTGTTCTTCTTTGAGCTTAATGCGCTTCTTTATGTCTTTGTCGGATGTGAATAAAGCGATATTATACCCCGGTGTTTTATACTTCAATACCCGGGGAAGATTGGAATAAAGTTCATCCAGATATTTCTGATCGGCGATTCGTTTTCCGAACGGCAGATTGGTTACCAGACTTGCCGGCGCCTCCGGATAGTGGAAACGATCATACGGGCCTAATTTAAGCTGAATATTTCGGGACAGCCGTGCGGTTTTTATGTTTTTTTTAGCGATACCCGCCGCTTTTTTTGAAATATCGGTACCGTGAATCCAGTCAACGTCCGTTCGTACTTTGTAAAATGCCTCGTCTCTGACACGCTTCCAGAGCCCCTGACGGAAAAACGGCCACCGGAAAATGCCCAGGTCTTCGTGAATCAGGCCCGGGGCTTTATTCTTGGCTTTCAGCGCAGCTTCAATCAATAAAGTGCCGGAGCCGCACATCGGGTCAACAAACG
>SLQI01000481.1 GCA_007131535.1 Balneolales bacterium
CCTGCTCGCCTTCCGGGCTGATCTTGTGCACCTCATCATCCCATGATCCGCTGTAGATATAACCGGCCGCGTCCACATCTACCGATATAACAGATGAGCTGTGGCCGGTGTAAGACCAGACCTGCTCGGGTTTCACCTGCCCCTGTCCGGGTGCAATGGCTCCCAACAAGCCGATCAGACAAAAAATAAGAATGAGCTGTCTGCAAAAAAATCTTCCGGAAGGCAGTAACGTCTTGCTGTTCATGGCATCACATGTTTAAAGTTGGTACTCCGTGCTTATGTTGCTAATGGATTGATCATTAGCAACATGCAACCCCGTCTTAAATCTATCTTTTACCCGGGGGGCTGTTATTTTAAGCTTCGTTTTACTCTTTGCTGATTCTAAGTTTCAGGCTACCCTATTTAGTAAATCAAGCAGCACTGTCAAAAATTGATTTTCATCGTCACACCCGCATACGATCCATTCCCCGTCACGTTAACCGATACGCGTTCGTCTTGCACATCCTCCAGAATAGAGTCGTAATCAGGGCTGCGAATGATGTTGAATATCCCCAACAGCGTTAACAGACCGGAAGTCCCTCCGATATAATTCCGAAAGTCCCGGTTTTGCTCATACTCCTCCCAGGCTTCGTCGAATTCCCCGGAAGTTTGTCCTGTACCCAAAGTCTGGTAATGGTCATAGCTATCCAACATTTCCGTGTGGAAGAAATAAGCGGCTCCGGCCCCGGCCGCGGCTCCCAACAGGCTAAGTGTGGCCCGTGAATTGTAGGAACTGCGCCGGTCGTCATAAATCAGTTCGGCCTCATATTCGGCGGTTTTATTTAGATTAAGAAAACGGTTTACACTGCCGGGTTCATCCACTGCAATATTGAAATACTCTTCCTCATAATTGTCCTTTGCGACCCTGATTTCCCTGTCACCGTAATTCAGATCTGTCCTGAACGGTGTTTCTCCGGCCGGCTCCCCGTCTATGTAGACCGTGGCTCCGGAGGGTTCCGAAGTCAGTTCCACTTCTTTCATGATAGGGGCGAGGCTATAATCACGTTGCAGCTCATCCTGGTTTAATAGAACTTGCTCTTCGGATTCCAGATAGCCGCTTTTGCTGACTTGTATTACCCTTTCACCCTTACGAATCTCTTCTTCAGCTTCACCGATACCGATCAAGCGTCCGTCCACCCAAATTTCGGCATCATCCGGATCGGTTTGAACCTGCAGCCGGGTATAATTATACTCCGGATTTAATTCAACGGTGCGAGGATCTTCCGTCGAAATATCCACCTCTTCAGCTGCCGTCGCATATCTGGGTTTTTCAACTTCAACCTCATAGTTTCCGAGAGGCAGCTCGGTCCGGAATTCCTGGTTTTCAATTTTACCGGCCTGATCGCCGTCTATATACACCTCGGCACCCTCAACTTCCGAGTGTACCGTAAGAGGTATGAATGATTCGGAAAGCGGAAAATACCAGTGATCATCTTCCAGAACTTCAATCTGCTGCTCCCGGGTTTCGAAGCCGGTCCGTTCCACCCGTACGTTATACGCGCCTTTTTGAATTTCATCTTCGACCAACCCTTCTCCCATGACGCGATCATCCAGGATAATGCGGGCATCTTCGGGACTTGTTTCAATTGTCACCGCAGCATAGAGTGACTCAAGTTCAAACTCCAGTTCTTCTTCCTCTTCGGGCTCAACCTGTATTTCCTGAACCTCGGGTGAGTAACGGTCTTTCTCTACCCGTACCCGGTAACGTCCCGGCCTCAAATCCCAGTCAAATTCCGAATCTGACAAAGTACCTACCTGCTGATCATCAATATAAACCCGGGCATCTTCTACATTACTGCTCAATCGGATGGGTACGGTATGGGATTCGAGATCAAAATGGAATGTATTGTCCTCGTGATCCCCGACTTCAATAACCCTCCGGTCTTCATCATATCCTTCTTTTTTAATGGTAACCTCATGGCGACCAAAAGATAGATGGTCAAAAACAGGGGTAGTTCCCATCAGCTCACCTTCAACATAAACTTCAGCTCCCTCCGGCTCGGTTTCAATTTCCACAGAGGCCATGGTTTGGGTATCTTCGGCTCCTTCTTCTTCATATACCGCATCGGTACGCACAAAGATAAAATCGCCCATATCATCACCGGGCAAGGCACCGGCCTGTGGATTCTGGCGACCCTGTGAAGCGGTGGTCACCCGGTCAATCATAAACTGCCGGAGCTCATTGGCTGTGATGATGCCGTTCCCATGCAAATCGGCCAATCCGTCGCGCAAACCACTGATAAAATTGTAAGTAAACACACTGTGCCCACCACGGTAATCATCGAGCACCGGTTCGTCAGCCCCACCCGCGGTAATAGCCTGTCGGCTGTGGCGCTGGTTGATAGCCTCCATATAATTTTGAGCCTGCGGTGAAATGGAAGTCGCCCTGGTAGAGTGGATCATACCGCCATAGCAGGCATCCATCACGTAATACATGTGTTTGGCGCGGATCATTTCACCGAAACTCGCAAGGTCTTCCGTTGATATCGTTGTTGCCAGCCGCCGGTCAATATCCCCGTCATAAGGGATGATATAACCACGCTCCCGCCCGTCTCCAAGTTCCGTTTGCGTACCATGCCCGGCATAAAACACCATCACCCGGTCATTTCGGCCTGTGTTATTGGCCAATTCATCAAAGGCGCCTACAATATTATTACGGGTTGCCTCTTCATTATATAGTTCAATGGTATTTTCTTCCGGGAACCCGAAATAGTCTTGCATTACATCCCGTACCCCGCGGGCATCGTTGACAGCATTTTCAAGATCGGTTAATCCATCGCCCGGGTATTCATCAATTCCAATCACCAATAGCCACGAGTCATCATAAAACTGATCTAACAATTCTTCATTAGACTCGCCGTCCTCTTCTTCCACAACTAACCCGCGCATTTGCTGCGCTTGTACATTATACCCTGCCATACCCAGCACAAGCAAAGCCAATAGTGCCTTTTTCATAAAACCTCTCAATATTTATCAATTTATAGAGATAACTGCCTCTTCTTTTATCAGATAGTTAATTTCTTCCTCCCCGGTATTGAGGAGTAACACATCCTCTTCTGCGATATAAATTATAGCCTCTGAGCCGGCTGATACTCCGCTTTTAACTTCAAAATACAACCGGATTAATGAGCCGGATCCCGTAACTTCTGCAAGCTCTTCATCCGTCTGATGAATTAATGTTGTTGAAATTTCAGCCCGGCCGTTGTCATTGGCCTCGTTTAAAACATCTGATGTACCGAAGTCCGGAGCCACCAGCTGGGAAACATCATGACGTTCAGCCATGCTGTATTCAAAGCTCTGAAAAAGATTGCCGTTGTGATTAACCCCTTTCAGTTCCAACAGATCATGATCAAATTCCACATCAAACTCACCGGCGAAAAAACCTTCGAGTTCCTTACCCCAGATATCCACATAAAACCCCTCTCCGGAGGATTTGTGCAGACGGTTTCTCAGAAAAGTCAGGCTCCCCTGCTCCATGACATCCATAGTAAACGACTGGCGATGTGTGTCTCCGCTAAGCTCCCTTTGAGTGTCATAGCGCGGGGTTACTTCCAGGGTAAACTCACCGTCATTGTACAGTTCAATCTGCTGTTCTGCTGAACTAATATCGTCCAGACTAAAAACTACTTCATCAACCGGATGCTCATCATCCACCTGATCGAAAGTAATAACTACTTCAAAATTCATCGGAGGGGCACCGCCGTACGTATCATCGTACCGTTCATCATACTCGAAATCCCAATCGATCGTCAACTGATGATCGTCTTCGATGATAATATCACCCGACTGCCCGTTTATATTTAAATCCGTTATTTCCGGAGGCTGAGGCGGCTCAGCTTCAGGGTCATCAGGATTATCCCTTTCGTGTGGAGATAAAATATCGTCCAGGTCATCACATCCGACGACACCGAATGATGATATCAGAAACAGCGATAAGACCAGTGTTCGCAAACTGATCCCGGCCATATCATCTATTTTTTTTCTGCGCCTCTGTCGTATCGTTTTAATTGCATCCATTAATCACGTGCTAAGGTTGTAATGGTCATCATGGTTTCGGCATAGCCGGAGCCGGTTTGCTCCGTCTCCTCGTCCCCGCTTTCTACCACAAGGCCACGATACCCTTCTATAAATTCAGGAAGGTCCTCTGCCAGGATGGCATAATCCCCTTTATCAATGGTAGGTATCGAGTCATGTGGTTCCTTACTTACTATTACCTGCAAAAACTCAACCCCAAACGGCGGTGCTACGCGAAAGCGATAGGGCATCCTGTAGGGTTCATTAACATATTCCCGGCTGATAAAATGGTTATCCACTTCTTTCATCAGCGCCCGGTTACCGTCTGCCAGGTGATAAATAAAGCGTATATGAGCCGGCTGATTTACTTTCAGAAAAATTTCGATAATCTCGTCTTCTTCCAGAATCACATCTGAAGCTCCTCTGCTGGTCCAGACGTCAACATTGAGACCTCTCGAGGCGGATTGATCCGGAGAAATCGCCTTCAAGTCATTTTCGGCGCGATCATAATTTTCCGGACGATATGAAAACCCTGATCCATCTATTACAGATGGATTCACCATGATTTCGGCATGAGCGAGCGCAGCCCCGCTACCGGCTTCATTGAGGGTTGCCATGAACTGATACCCGGCGGATTGATCCCAATAGGTTCCGCTTATATAATAGCTTGCTCCCGCCTCCTCCGCGATTTCAGCGTTGATGTTTCTGCCACCGGGTTTAAAAGCGCCATCCGGCTTAACAGTTGACCAGGAGGTAAGGGCTGTCAACCGTGGCTCAAACATGCGGGCAAAATAACGTGAAAACTCACTACCCATCTCTGTATCCCGATAGGTAAAGGGATTTACAATCACATGCTCCCCTTCTCCGGAATTATTTTGTTGGTCCAGTTGCTCGATCAGTAAAAAAGCCAGCTGTTCACCGGCATCTTCAAGGGAGCGAACCGGACGATCCATAAGCTCTTCTACATTATCACGAATTTCCGACCGGGTGACCATCGCTTTTTCCACCTGATCTTCAAGCTCGCGAAAAGCGTCAGTAGCCGAAGTGCCGGCCGCCGCTATTATCCCGTTAGCCTCTTCAATTTTGGGAAATATTGAGTAGGTGGATAGGTATACACGCAGCGCCTCATGGGTTCGCCCCCGGCTTTGATGATGCTCAGCTTCTCTGATTAGCTCCTGTAATTCCTCTTTGAGTTGGGAGGCACGGTCTTTATAATAGTCGATCAACCGATCACGACGCACGTATACCAGAGCGTACAAAGTTTCTTCGGAAGGCTCAAAATGTACTTCCTCATTCAACCCCTGAACGTCGAGGGACGAAGAGGTTCGGGTTACAGATGAGAAGTACTGGCTATACTCATCATTGTCTTCCACTTCTTCAAAATGCACACTGGATTCTACCGAAACCCGCAGACTGCGAATCAGATTGCTCGTAGCATTATCAACAGCAATGCGACGAGCCTCAGCCCGATCCGTCTCCTCGTCAACCACAGCCATGCCGAAACCGGTTAAATACACCTCAGACGGATGTGCCGGCGAATCCCCAAATTGATTAACCCACTCCGGGGTTATAATCAACAAAACAAATAGCTGAATAAGCAGCATAAATACAGCACCCCTTAAAACACAATCTCATGAATACTCTGCCCACTACCCTTATTTAAAAATCTACAAAAGTATAAACTATCATACAAGGTAAAGTCTTATACTTTTTTACAAGTGCTTAAATATCCTAACTTAAAGGACAACACTTCTTTCAAACAAGACAATTTTGTATTCATTGGAATTTTTTAGTTTCGTTTCACACCATACGGTTCCTCGATGGGTGATTAAACCGGCTTATAGGATAAAGTCAAAGTAATGTTCAAATGTATCCGTTTGAAACTGGTTTAATCCACCAATAAACACCCCCATATTACCTTTTTAAAAACCTCACCCGAAAATATCTTCAATTAAATGAAATGATTGGGGTGACTTTCTTTGTATAGATTGTTACAATTAGCATTACGCTACTTAACACTGTTAAATAGAATTTTTCACTATGACAAAAACAAGTACCCTCCGCAATGTGGTGTTAGTAGATGGATGTCGGATTCCTTTCCAGCGATCGGGATCCGGATACATCGACCTTATGGCTTATGATCTGGCCAGAATTACCCTCCAGGGATTACTAAACCGCACATCACTGGATCCCGACGATGTTGATCAGGTAATTATGGGTACCGTAATTCAAGAGGTAAAAACCAGTAATATCGCCAGAGATGCCGCTCTTGCTGCCGGCATTCCGGAAACCACCCCGGCCAGCACCGTAACCCAGGCTTGCATTTCTTCGAACCAGGCCATTACCAGCGGAATTGAGAAAATCGTCAGCGGTCAGGCAGAGGTCGTAATCGCAGGCGGAGCTGAAACGATGTCGGATGTGCCTATCCGCCTGAAAAGAAAACTGCGAAAAAAGCTGATTGCCTCGCAGAAATATAAAACTCCAGCCGAGTATATGAAGCTGCTGCGCGGCCTCCGGCCCAATGATATTCTTCCGGAAGTGCCGCAGGTTTCCGAGTTTTCCACCGGAGAGACGATGGGGCAAAGCTGCGATAAAATGGCGGCAAAGTTCGGGGTCAGCAGAGAGGAACAGGACGCCTACGCTTTGCGCTCTCATCAGCGGGCTGCTATCGCTACACGAGATGGTTTGTTAAAAGGGGAAGTAGTCCCTGCCCCCATCCCCCCGAAATTTGAGGTGATCCGGCAGGATAACGGCTTTCGTGCCGACTCTACCCTCGACAGACTTGCTCAGCTTAAGCCCGCTTTTGTTAAACCACACGGTACCGTTACCGCCGGGAATTCATCAGCCCTGACCGACGGCGCTTCCGCGGTGCTGATTATGTCGGAGGAAAAAGCGAAAGAACTGGACCTCAAACCCAAAGCTCGATTCAAACAGTTTACCTATGTAGCACGGGACCCGAAAGAAGAGCTGTTGTTAGGCCCGGCCTATGCCACGCCCAAAGTTCTGGATAATGCCCGGATTAGTCTTTCTGATATCGATGTGTTCGAACTGCACGAGGCTTTTGCCGGTCAGGTACTATCGGTACTCTATGCCCTGAACTCCGAAAAGTTTGCCAAAGAGTACCTCAATAAACGCAAGAAAGTGGGTGAGATCCCCATTGAAAAACTGAACACGATGGGCGGTTCGCTCTCGCTCGGTCATCCGTTTGGTGCAACGGGCGCGCGTCTGGTAACGACCGCGGCAAACCGGCTTATCAAAGAGGACGGTAACCTGGCCCTGATCGCTGCTTGCGCCGCAGGCGGGTTAGGCCATGCCATGTTATTGCAGCGCTATAAATAAGAGGTAACAATCAGGAAAGTAATCTTTAAAAAGCTATGAGTTACGTATCCGTATCCAAAGAAGGCGCCCTGGCCATTATTTCACTTGATCAACCCGGGGAAAAAGTAAATGTATTAACCGCTGACCTGCTCGATGAATTTCCTCGTATTCTGGATGATATCGAAGCCGACACCGGGATCAAAGCAGCCGTTATCATCAGCAGCAAGGAAGATAATTTCATTGCCGGTGCAGATATAAAAATGTTTCAGACGGTGGAATCTCCGGGTGAAATGGAGTCGATCAGCCGGGAGGGCAGCATGCTTTTCAGCCGGATTGAACAGTCTGAAAAGCCGTTTGTCGCAGCCATTCACGGTTCGGCCATGGGGGGCGGACTCGAACTGGCGCTGGCCTGTCATTACCGCATCGCCACCCAGCATCCCAAAACCAAATTCGCCCTGCCCGAAGTTCAGCTTGGGCTTCTTCCGGGTCTTGGAGGCACCCAGCGACTCCCCCGCCTTGTTGGGATATCCTCAGCTCTTGACATGATGCTCACCGGACGAAATATTTTTGCTCGTCAGGCTAAAAAGATGGGGCTGGTTGATGAACTGATCCATCAGCACGGTCTTCGGGAAGCGGCGAAGAATGTGGCCCGGGATCTGGCCGCTTATGGCCCGCCGAAACGGATTCGCGGCGGCAAAATGCCGGAGAAGCTGCTTGAACGCACCCGCCCCGGTCGTCAGATTGTTTACAGCCAGGCGAAGAAGAAAGTGATGTCGCAAACCCGTGGTAATATGCCGGCTCCTTTTGAGATCATCGAGTGTGTTAAAACCGGCATAGAAAAAGGTATGGAAGCCGGCCTTCAGGAAGAGTCTGTTCGGTTTGGCAAACTTGCATTTACCCCGCAGTCCCGAGAGCTCGTAAGACTGTATTTCGGAATGCAGGAAGCGCGGAAAAACCCTGATTCCAAAAAAGCGGTTTCGGTGAACAACCTCGGCATACTCGGTGCCGGGCTGATGGGAGCAGGTATTGCCGATATTTCCGCACAGAAAGGATTTAATGTGGTGATGAAGGATCGCGA
>SLQI01000307.1 GCA_007131535.1 Balneolales bacterium
AGCGATACGATCACCAGAAAAACCCAACTGAGGATCAGCGCCATTTTGCTGTAGCGGGCAAACAGGTGATAGTCCACCTTTGAAAAAATGATCATCACTAAAAAGGATATGCCGATCTTAATGATGTGATTGCCCACCAGACTGGATGCGGGTACCAGATGCGTTTCGGCAAAATAGGCAATGGATGAATACACTGCGAGCAGGCCGGCCATCATCAGCATAATGACGCTGACCAGCAACCAACGGTCGCTGCCGGTTTTTTTCGCATCCAGTTCTTCTGAGCCCGGATCGAAAATATAATGGCCGTTATTTCCTGCTGAAGTGATGTACATCAGAGCTGTTTTACCAGTTTCTTGAAGGTATCTCCACGCTGCTCGTAGCTGTCGAACATATCAAACGAGGCACAGGCCGGACTGAGCAGGACTACTTCACCCCGTTTGGCGGAACGGTGCGCCATAGCTACCGCTTCATCCATGGCCTCGGTTTTGTAAAGATTCGGTGCCACGTCGCCAAGTTCCTGTTCAATTTTGTCTTTAGCCTCCCCGAGTGCCACGATCGTATGCACTTTCTCGCGAATCAACGGTTTTATTTCGCTGTAATCATTGCCTTTATCGCGGCCGCCCATAATCAATACGACAGGGCAGTCAAAACTACCCAGGGCAAACCAGACTGCATTCACATTGGTAGCTTTGCTGTCGTTGTACCAGCGTACGCCATCCAATTCTGCCACCAGTTCCAGGCGGTGCTCCACCCCCTGAAATTTTCGGAGACTTTCGCGTATGGACTCGTCACTCACTTCAAATGCCCGTGCTGCCAGTGCGGCCGCCAATCCGTTTGATAGATTGTGCATACCGGGTAATCCAACATCAAATCTGTTCATGAGTACCTCCCGTGATTGGTTATCGAAAAACATCATCTTATCGTCCACAATACCGGCACCGTGTTGCACCGCACCCCTGGCCGAGAACGCCAACAATTCAGGCAAAACGGTTTCCGTTTCAAACCGCTGTCGAAGCAGCGGGTCATCATAGCCGTAAATAAGCTTATCATCCCGATCCTGATTGCTGAAGATCCTCATCTTCGACGCAGCATACCGCTCAAATGAGTTCTGATATCTATTCAGGTGATCCGGTGTGATATTCAGCAATACTGATATTTCGGGTTTAAACCGGTGGATGTGATCCAGCTGAAAACTGCTGACTTCAAGAATAACCGTGGCATCCGAGCCGGTTTCAGGAATAATTTCTGAGAATGCCTTTCCAATGTTTCCGGCCACTAATACTTTTTTTCCTGCCTGGCGCCACATGTGGGCCATCCATTCGACTACCGTGGTTTTTCCGTTACTACCCGTTACCGCAACTACAGGACTTTCGCAAAACCAGGCGGCCACTTCCACTTCGGAATAAACCCGGTTTTCACCATCCGAATAGTACTGTACGAGCGGCGCCTCGTCCGGAACCCCGGGACTTACCACAGCAAACTCTCCTTTTCGGGCCTGTTCCGAATGCCCCCGCTCTTCATAGCCTATCCCGGCTTCATCAAAACGGGACTTAACTCCGGGTTTAATAGCTCCGGCATCGGTAACAAACACATGCGCACCATTACGGCTCAGCAGCTCGGCTGCTGCCGCTCCGCTTCGGGCAGCCCCTATCACGACGATATTTCGATTATTCACATCGGTCATCGCAGTTTCAGGGTTATGATGGTGAATACAGCGAGCAGAATCGCGATAATCCAGAAGCGGACCACGATTTTGGGCTCTTTCCAGCCTTTTTTCTCAAAGTGATGATGAATCGGAGCCATCAAAAACAAGCGCCGCCCTTCGCCATAGCGATAGCGGGTATATTTGAAGTAAGAAGTCTGAAGAATTACCGACAGGGTTTCCATCAGAAATACCCCGCACAAGATCGGGAGGAGCAACTCTTTGTGGATCATCAGCGCCACTCCGCCTATTGCACCGCCAAGCGCCAGCGACCCGGTATCCCCCATAAAAACCTGAGCCGGATAGGAGTTATACCATAAAAATCCGAAGCAGGCACCCACAAGCGCAGCACTGAAAACGGTCAGCTCCCCGGTACCCGGCAGGTAGAGAATATCCAGAAAGTCGGAAAAGTCAACCCGGCCGGAAACATAGGCGAGTATCCCCAACCCCATACCGGCTATCGCAGCCGTACCGCTTGCCAGACCGTCGAGTCCGTCGGTAAGGTTAACCGCATTACTGAGCGCGGTGATGATAAACACGCAAACCGGAATGTAAATAAGCCATCCAAGAGACTCACCGAAAACGGCATAATCAATGTTTACATCTTTGAAAAATGGAACTGTGCTGAGGGTGTTGTATTCCGAAAAATCAGGGTAGAAATACAAAACGGAGCCAAGGATAATGCCGACGGTAACCTGCCCGATGATCTTGAATTTCCCTGCCAGTCCCTCTTTGTGTTTCAGGATGATTTTAATGTAATCATCAACGAAACCGACGAGACCCAGAACCAGCGTGACGAAGATAATCAGCCAAGTGTAGATGTTCGTAGGCTCCATCCAAAGCAATGCGGATACGATGATGGCAAACAGGATAATCACCCCGCCCATGCTCGGTGTGCCGACCTTTTTCTCATGCCCTTTAAGATCAAGATCCGTGCGGATGGTTTCCCGCAACTGCATTCGGCCGAGCCAGATAATAATTCTTTTACCCAGAATTACACTCAGCAAAAATGCCGTCATCGCAGCCAATGCACTGCGAACGGTGATAAACGGAAATACCCCGAAACCGGCCGGATCAAACACATCCTTTATCCATTCAAGCAGGTAATAAAGCATCAGCCGGCCTCCTTTCCTTTAAGGGCAGGACGCTCCGCCAGGGCATTACGGGCTTCTTCGCGATCATCCAGATGATGCCGTACACCCTCTACTTCCTGGTAGGTCTCATGTCCTTTACCGGCTATAACTACAATACCGTTATCGGGAGCTTCTTTTATCGCCATAGCAATCGCGCTACGGCGGTCCGGCTCTTCCTTAAACTCCGCGGCCTTACTGAATCCCCGGCGAATATCGTCGATTATTTGCTGCGGATCTTCGGTTCGCGGGTTGTCCGAGGTGAGGTATATGCGATCGGCATAATTCTCGGCGATACCCGCCATTTTCGGGCGTTTGTTCCTGTCCCGGTCTCCGCCGCATCCGAAAACCACACTCAGCTGTTCATCGGGCTGTTTGACGGATTTTACGGCTTGCAATACATTTTCAAGTGCATCAGGGGTATGGGCGTAATCAACAAGAATTACAGGTTGACCGTCTCCGACTTGTTCCAGCCTGCCTTCCGGCCCCTTACATTCCGGAATGAGTTTCGCGATTTCGTCCGGAGTGAACCCGAGCGCATGTAACACCGAAGCCGCCATCAGAATATTGGATGCGTTAAACCGCCCGACAAGCGGACTTTTAAGCTCAACACCCTTCCAATTGATGACGGTTTCAGCTGAATCTGAGCGGATGATTTCGGCTTCTTTGTTATTGAAACCCGACCACATTATCGGAGCCTGGCAATAGCCAATCATCTGTCTTGAGGCGTCATCATCGGCATTGACTACCGCATGAGCCGATTCATCAAGTTTGTCAAACAGGTAGCGTTTGGCTGAGAGATATTCTCCGGCATCCCGGTGATAATCCAGATGATCATGCGATAAATTCGTAAATGCGGCCACACTGAACTTCAGCCCGTGTGTCCGGCGCTGCTGCAAGGCATGGGATGATACTTCCATCATAACATGGGTTACTCCCTGAGCCTTACTTTTACTCAGAATATCGGCCAATTCATCCGGTCCCGGGGTCGTCAGTCGGCTCTGTTCGCGCTCGCCGGCAATGATGGTATCCACGGTGCCGATGAGGGTAGCTTTCTTACCGCTCCGGACAAGCGCCTGATATATCAGTGTAGATACGGTGGTTTTGCCGTTGGTTCCGGTAACCCCGATAAGGGTCATATCCTGCGCCGGATACCCGGCAATTGCCTGAAACAGGTAGCCCGCCACCTCACGGGTATCTTTAACCACGATCTGCACGGTATCATCCAGTCCCGGTGTGAGACGGTCCGCGATTACCACAGCCGCTCCTTTCATGGCCGCTCCCGGTATAAATTCGTGACCGTCTACCTGAGTACCTTTAATTGCAATAAATGCATCTCCTTCTTCAATATTTCGGGAATCCTGATGCAGCCGGCCAATATGGCGGTCTGCCGGATCTTTCGGAACGACTTTAAAAGGCTCGCACAGTGATATGAGTTCGTGTAATTTCATGATCCCGTTTCTATCAGTCCTGTTAATTCAGCTGTTCTGCCACGGATAGTAACGGTTCTCCCTCTGGAATAGGGAGTACTTTTTTCGGGATATTGACTTCCCACTGTGCCCGAGCCGATTACCTGCACATCATACCCCGATTTCCGGAGTAAATGGATGGCTCTGCGCATGCTCATTCCTGTAACATCCGGCACTCTGCCGACTTTTTCATCCGGTTCGGCATCAATGCCCGCGAGTCTGACCACAATACTTTGTCCCGGCCGGATTGTTTCCCCGGGCTCCGGGATCTGGCCAGCAACCCACCGGCCGTTTCCTTCAATACTGTAGTTTACATTGAGTCTCTGAAGTATTTCGGAGGCCTCACCGGAAGGCATTCCGGCTAATTTTGGCACGAAACGCTCCGATGGTTCATAGTCAGGCTCCGGTCCCGGATTCCAATCTTTATCCAGGCCGATTAATCTTTCGGCGATACGACTGAAGATCGGACCGGCTGTAAAGCCTCCGTAAAAACTGAGCTGTGGTTCATCCAGCAATATGAGCGTAACGTAGCGGGCATCCTCGGAGGGGAAAAAACCGACAAATGATGCCCGGTAGCGAGCCTGGTAGCTGCCGTCTTCAAATTTTTGCGCCGTTCCGGTTTTCCCGGCCACGTTTAAATATTCTACACTGGCATATTCAGCAGTACCTGAATCGGAAACGACTCCTTCGAAAACCGGTCGCAGTTTTTCCACCGTCTCGGGGCGAATTGCCTGACGGATTTTTTTAGGACGGTTTCGGTCGATAACCTCTCCGCGTTCATCCAGGATACGATCAACAATGTAGGGTCGCATCATAACCCCGTCATTTGCAAATGCCCCGTAAGCCTGAATCAACTGAATCGGGGTAACCTGCACTTCATAGCCGATGGACAGCCACGGCCTGGTTACCTGCGACCATTGGTACGGTCGTCGTAAATTTCCGGTTTCCTCATTGGGCAGCCCCACATTGGTGCGGGTACCGAAGCCAAGGTTCCTGCTGTATTGGTATAGCACATCCGGCTCCAGCCGCATGGCAATCTCAGAAGTCGCAATATTGGAGGACTTCTGTATCACTTCCGGAAAGGTAAGCGAACCGAGCGGATCGTGGTCTCTCATGGTTTGCCCGTGAATAAGCTTCACCCCGCTTTCCGGCGTTTCAAAAACTTCATCAAACCCCACAACACCTTCTTCCCAGGCCGCAACACTGGTAACCAGTTTATAGGTCGAGCCCGGCTCAATTTCATCCGAAACCGCAAAATTGCGCCGGTTTTCACCCGGTGAGCTGGCCGGGCGGTTCGGATCAAACGTGGGGTAGTTGGCCATGGCCTTCACTTCGCCGGTTTTCGGATTCATCACAATGGCGACTCCACGTTTGGAAGAAGTTTGCTCAATTCCTTTTTCCAGCTCTTCTTCCACTATGGCCTGAATATCGGCATCTATCGTAGTAACAATATTATTACCTTGCTTCGGCTGCTTTCTCGGTGCCCCCACCACCTCGCGAATTTGATTGGTGCGGTCACGACGCACCTGCTGCAGCCCATCCTCACCTTTGAGGTAATGGTTATATGATGCTTCAAGCCCGCTCATCCCCTGATACTCATAATTCATGAATCCCAACACATGAGCCGCGAGGGATTCATAGCTGTACTGGCGCCGGTATTGCTCTTCAATGATAAGGCCGGGACTTTCAAGCATATTAAGTTCCTGATGCGCGTCAAACCCCACCCGGCGCGCAAGTACCACATATCGGGAGCCGGGAGAAGCCTGATCGACACGGTTTAAATAATAAGCTGCATCATTTTGAGAATGATTACCGAGTATGGCGGCTATATCGCGCAAATCGTCCCGCGTTATCCCCGGAGCGTGAGGATCTACGGCAATGCGATACGTTACCTGATTGGTAGCCAGCACCCGGCCGTGCCGGTCTTTTATCGCACCCCGTTCGGCAGGTATGGAGATAAAATCGATAGCCTGCCGGTTCCAGAGTTCACGCAGGTTATCCCCTTCCAGAACCTGGATCCGCAAAAGCTGGAGAATTATCGCCACGGGCAGGATCATCACCAGCCCGAAGATGATAAACATCCGTCCTAATATGTAGGTACGCGCATTATCCATTTAATCGATTTCGATTACCGTATCCCCGGCACTGCCGTGAATAAATCCAAGTTCACCGGCCCGGCTGTAAATCCTGGCCGGTCCGGTCATTCGTTCGTACATCAATCGCCGCTCGTCATAAACTCTTCTGGCGGTTTCATACTCTTGTTCAAGTTGCCGTACTTCCTGGTAGATCTCCTGTGTTGCAAATAAATGGGTTAAATAAAAATACCCGCCGATTCCGATCAGAATCGTGGTCAGTATGATTTTCCAGGGTGCAATTCGTGATAACCCTTTTTCTTTTTTTGGTGTAACTTTTGGTGCCGATGCCGGAGGCTTACCGCTCATGCCAAATCCCATTGCCACGGAACTTCGGCTTCCGGTACCGTTCACATTTCGGCTTGAAGTTTTGGGTTTTAGCGTTTTTTCAGTCATGCGGTTACTCCGGTTCGTTCAGCAACTCGCATTTTTGCACTTCGGGCCCGCGGGTTCCGGCTGATTTCTTTATCATCCGGAATCACCGGCTTATTACTGACCGGCTTCCACGGCCGTATGGTGTTTCCGTAAAAGTCTTTTTCCGGCTTGCCTTCGGCATTGCCGGCTCGCATAAAGTTTTTGGTCAGCCGGTCTTCGAGGGAGTGATAAGAAATCACTACCAAGCGCCCGCCTTCGGCAACAAGCTCCGGAGCTTTATCAAAGAACCTTCCCAGCATTTCCAGTTCGCGGTTGACTTCAATGCGAATAGCCTGGAAAATGCGCGCCAGTGTTTTATTGCGGTGCCGCTCCGGAGTCACGCCGGCTATAACCTGGCGCAACTCGCCGGTGGTTTCCAGCGGTCGCTTCCCCACAATTTCCCGGGCAATCCGGCTGCTGTTACGTTCTTCTCCGTATAATTTGAAGATGCGTTTAAGCTGCTGTTCGGTATGATAGTTAACCACATCAAACGCTGTGGTTCCGAACAGGGTGCTCATACGCATATCCAGCGGGGCATCTTCCCGGAACATGAAACCGCGCTCCGGCTCATCAATCTGATGGCTGGATACGCCGAGATCCAGCAGAATCCCGTCAATCTTGCCGTGTGTATCAAGTGGCAGCAACTGTTCCATATGTCCAAAGTTGCCCCGGATAAATGTGAATCTCGGGTCGTCACCTATCACAGAAGATGCATATTCCCAGGCCTCTTCGTCGTGATCGATGCCAAAGACCCTGCCGTTTCTCCCAAGTTTAGAGAGTATTAGCTTGCAATGACCGCCACCTCCGAGTGTGCCATCCACAAAAAGTCCGTCCTCCCTCGTAATAAGGGAGCGAACTGCTTCGTGAAGCAAAACAGGCTCATGGTATTCGGTAGAGGCCATTGATTACTCTTCATCTCCAAGTACTTGTTCGAACAGTTCGTTATAGTCTTCTTCTTCCAACGCCTCATCCTCTTTGGCCAGAACATCCGGCGCCCAGAGTTCGATGCGCTCTCCCATACCGATAAAAACAACTTTACTGTCAATACCGGCCCAGGTTTTCAGAGTCGGCGGCAGAGCGAGTCTGTGGTGACCGTCAAGTGTGATGTCTTCGGCAGATCGTAAAAAGTTGCGAAGTACTTTCCGTCCCTTTTTTTGGAAAAAATTGATCCCCGACAGACGCTCCTCTACCTGCTTCCACTGATCCTCAGGAAAAAGAAGAAGACAGCGCTCCAACCCTTTCACAATCGTAAATCGGTCCTGGGCCTGCGGATTTATATACTTCCGCAGCCTGGCGGGAAAGCTTACGCGCCCCTTGCCGTCAACGGCATGCTCGTATTCTCCTTTAAAATGCGCCAAAATGTACCTTTACGATCTGCTAAAAGGGTCGGAACGGAAAGAAACGGGATTTTAACCCACTTCTTCCCACTTTACCCCACAAACTACCCCAAACCATACTTTATTGTCAAGTAAAAAGCTTGATTTTTTTTAAAATTGTTGTATGAGGTGTTTAAAATTATTTGAA
>SLQI01000080.1 GCA_007131535.1 Balneolales bacterium
CAGGCCGGTTAAAGGAAAACTCTCCGTATGTGGCCACTTCACTTTGAGGTAGTAAATAATCGTAGTAAGCCTGGCGAAACCCCCATGTTCGGCCATAGATAGATTGCCATTTGACTACCGCGGAGAGATTTCCGGGTAAGCGAATCAATGATCTTGCCTGCAGTCGGTGCGGCTCATTCCACGGAGTGGGAACCCACCGGTTAAACTGCGACTCCATTTCCCTGCGGGATATGCTGTAATCATAGCCGCCCATAAGTGAAATCCGGGAATCCCACAAATTTTGATGAACCCGTAAGCCTGCCCCGTAGGTTTCCATCCGGGTGGTTTCCGCGAAGGCTGCGGAGACGGATTCTATATTTCTCAGCTGCGAATAGCCCCCGGAAATGTTGGTATGTGAAGTGATATAAGCTATTGGCTGCCATTTGTAGTAAGCGTCTAACTCCAACGTTAAATGATCGGTCGGATGAATCAGCCATGAACCGCTGGCGTGATAGGCTTTCGGGATTTCAGAGTCCAGCGAGTGGGACCAAACCGTAAGCGAAGGAACCTGAGAAGTAGGGCCGACGGTTGTTATTTCGTATTCATTGATAAACTGACGATATAACCCACCGGCAAATCGGGCAGACCAATAACCCAGTCGGGATTTGGATTGATCATACTGAAGACTTATCCGCGGTTCAGCATAAATGTTTTGGTGCGAGTTGGTATAGGTAAACCGTGAGCCCGCCGTCGCCTTCCAGTTGCTGCCGAAATGCCGGTTTACATTGCCATATACGGAGCTGATGACGGAGTGCTGACGAAACCGGGGCCAGGAGTAGGAAAGAAAGTAATCACCAAAATCCACTGTGGATGCCACCAGGTTTAAATCCAGCCCCGCTTCGATATTTGTCTGCGGTGATATACTGTAACCGGCATCAGAACGGAGAATTAAATGTTCAATATGATTGCCGGCAGTATGGGTCTGCAGTAGTGATTCGGTAGCAACCATATATCCTGAAAGGGCCGTCATCATTTGTGAATCACTTGTGCTCAGCAGCGGATGCTCACTGGTGGAAAGGTGATAGGTGTGATCCATGCTGCTGTAACTATAGGCCAGCATGGAAGAGAGCGACAAACGTGGAGTAAGCCGGGAGTCCCAGGTGAGCCGGCTCATCAGGTTGTTCCAGTCATAACTGTCCTGCGCATACAAGTATGGGTTTTCATATGCTTCGAGGGTGCTTTGTCCGGCGTGATAGGTGGAAACATAATTATGGCCGGTGTAAAAAGATCCACGCAGCGTATTGTACTCATCAAGCTCATAACTCCCTGAAAGATGAATATCAAAATAGTTGACCGATGATTCCTGGCCGATGGATTCAAATGCTGATATATCTTTGGTCGGATTCAGCAGGCTGTTGGTCAGCAGCGGATCCACATAATCCCAATTCATGAGCGTTTGCTCCATGGTGGGATCGCGGTAAATATTCCAGTAATTGGCTCGGATCGCGCCCATCAGCTTGAAGGGACGATCGTTGAGATCAACACTTAAATCGCCGCGGAGGTTAACGTTTAATGGATCGCCCTGCAGATAGCCTCCGCTTTCCCCTTCTGTAACTGCTTCATGGGTAAGATCTACGATTCCGGCAATTCGGCTGCCCTGTTCTACGCCGTATCCGGCCTTATGCAGTTGAACTTTGCCGATAGCCAGTGGACTGAAAGCGCTGAACATCTGCCCGAAACTATAAGGATTGTAAATCGGCACCCCATCCAGACGCATTTTGTGTTCGGATCTGTGTCCGCCCTGCACATGTAAATCCTGCATCGGCAGACCGTATTGCACTCCGGAATACAGATTCAGGCTGCGAATGGCATCATTGCGGTAGCCGGGCATCTCCCACTCAGTTTGTGATTCAACCGGACCGCTGCCGGTAATCCCCGGTATCCGGGGTTGATGATCCGTAACCAATATGGGTTTGAAATCGATCGGCTCGGGGGTTAACCGGACCTCTTCCTCAACTTGTTCATACGGGGTGATATCAATCTCTTTTTCCACCGTCTCATACCCCATGTAGCTGAATATGATGCGGTAGGTGCCGGTCATCATCCGGTTGATGGAAAAGTTGCCGTTTTGGTTGGTAGTGGTTCCCCCGGAGACGTCAGCCAGCATAATGGTAGCTCCGGGAAGCGGCTCGCCGGTACGCTCGTCCAGGACTTTTCCGGCAAGAGTTCCATAGTAGGGCTTTTCTTCTACCGATTCTACGATCACAATGGTTCCGGATGAAAGGATCACATAATCCAGAGGAGTTTCCTTCAGTACCTGGCTCAACAAGTCGGGGACCGTCTGGTCCCGTATGCGTTCGTAAACCACTTCTTCCTCAACCAGTTGCGGATCAAACGCAAGGTCGGTTTCGGTTATGCGGGCAACTTCTTTCAACACCTCATGAAGCGACTCACCCTGAAATTCAAAAGAATAGGTGTCATCATCCCGGACTTCACCGATCGCCGACGCTGGCAAGAGCGAAATAAGCAGCAGTGTAATCAGGCCGTATGTATTTGCTTTAATCATACCGAAAGTTACCGGTATACGCGATAGCCGTTTGCGGTTTCAGAATAACGTAATCCTTTGATCCGGCTAATATCCTCGAGAATAGTTCGGACATCCTGAGGGTCGTTATAGTACGTAGTGAGGGACTGCCGCGCAATCTCTTCCTCTTCAATCTGAATGCGGATATCGAACCGGCGCTCAATTTCCCGGAAAATTTTCCAAAGCGGTTTGTTGTCAAAAATAAAACGATTCTCTCGCCAACCGGAGATGTATTCTTCAGCGATCTCTTTGGGTTCGGCAGGGCGTTCCATTTCCGGGCTCCACCGGCTCCACATGCCGGAGGTGAGCTGCACCCCGTCTGCCCGTTGCTGCGAAGGATACAGTCGAACGCTTCCGGATGCCACCGACACCTCGGTCTGCCGGTCGGGTTCTTCACTCCAGGAACGCACATTGAAATCGGTACCGGTAACTTCCACTACGGCATCATTGGCTATAACTTTAAATTCGGTTTTATCATCCCTTTCCACACGGAAAAATGCCTCACCGTCAAGCGACACATCCCGGCCAAAATAGGGGAACGCCCGGCTGAAAGTTAATTCGGATCCACTGTTCAGCTCAACCCGGGTGCCGTCGCGAAGTTCAAGGGTGGCCATTTCCCCGTAGGGTACCGAAACGGTTTGCGGGATGATCAAATAACCGGAGACGATCAACAGCAACGCCGCCGCAGCTGCCGCTACCCATTTACTCCAAAGGGGGAGGATCGAAGTGCCGTTTTCCCCGGAGCTCTCCATTCGCTGATGCACCTTCTGCAGAGCGGATTCCATCTCATCTTCTGAAATCACTTCCTCCGGTTCGGGAGCGTATCGGTGGCTCAACTCCCAAAGCTCCTTCATGCGGGGGCGGTCTTCCTCCGCGAAGTTGTTCAGCACGTCATAGGTATCGTTTTGTTCTGATGTACGTTTCATGATCCTGATATCCTGGACTCTTGTTGATAGGTATCATACCATTCTCTTAGCTGGCTGAGTGCCGCTGTCAGATGATTGTTTACGGTTTTATGCGAGACATTCATCACTTTTGCTATCTCGTGATGATGCAACCCTTCAAACCGGCTTAATTCGAACGCTTCGCGTTGCCGTTCAGGGAGCCGGTTGATCCACTGATAAAATCTTTGGCGAAACTGTTCCTGTTCTTGTTGTTCTTCCTCCATAAATGAGTCGGCCGGCTGCGATTCGTCGACGAGCAGGTCATCGATCGGATCGGCCACCTCTTTGCGATCTCGGAGGTAGTTGAGCGCCCGGTTACGCACCGAACGGTACAGATATGCTCTGACCGAGCGATCGGGATCAACCTCGCGGCGCTTTTTCCAGAGCAAGACAAAAGCATCCTGAACCACGTCGCCGGCGGCATCCCGGTCGCGGGTAATTTTTAATGCATATTGGAACAATGGCGGATACAACGCCCGGAACAAAGCATCGAAAGCCTTACGGTCGGATGCCGCCAGCCCCTCTGCCCATTTTCGGATTTGATCTTCAGGTATCTCTTTTGTCAGCATACACTATTGGTACACACCGGTTATGTAATGAACCTACCCGGCACTGGGAGAAATGAATTACCGGCCGGGATTATGCCCGTTAAGGTAAAGATAACAGTATGGGTGATTGAATAACGAAAATTATCTGGTGAGGTAAAGTATTGCAGTCTCATTTAATTCGATTTAATCATAGATAAAAAAATCAATGGGTAGGTGGGCAGCTTGTGGTGTAGGAGGAGTAAAAGTAAACACGCATAAATTACGCAACGGTCTGCAAATCAAGGGAAATACATTATGAAATACTTTAGCATTATATCCCTGTCCTTTTTTTTCACCCTGTTGAGCGGGTGTGAAGTTTTTGATTTTACGGATGAGGAAGACACTCCTGATGTCCTTGAACGCAGGGACTTGCCGCGTGAGCTTGAGCCATCTGAAGAACATATTGTCCATGGTGCCGGTAAGTTCGGCTTTGACCTGTTTCATGAGCTGATTGGTCAGAGCGCGGCGGAAAATCACTTTATATCCCCGCTCAGCATCATTATGGCGTACGGGATGACGATGAACGGAGCTGAGGGGGATACCTATGATCAGATGGCCGAGGTGTTTGGTCTGGAAGAAATGGATCGGGATGAAATCAACAGTGCGGCCCTTGGTTTGATCGAATTGCTCACAGATTTTGATGAGGATGTGCAGTTCAATATTGCGAACTCCATTTGGTACCGGGATACTTTTGATGTAGAGTCCGATTTCCTGGATACCAATGAGCATTATTTTGATGCTACTATCGAACCCGCCGATTTTGATGATCCGGAAACGGTAGCGATTATTAACCAGTGGGTTGAGGAGCAGACTGAAGGGTTGATCGATAAAATCGTTGAGGATCCAATTGATGATCTCACGATGATGTATCTGATCAATGCGATCTATTTTAATGGTGACTGGTCAGTTGCGTTTGATCCGGATGATACTACTCCAATGCCATTTCATTTTGCGGATGGTTCCGAAGCCGATGTTGATATGATGAGGCTGTTGGATGAGGAAGGAACCTATTTCACCCAGGGAGAGGACTATCAAGCTGTTAAGCTTTATTACGGAGACGCCGGATTCGCTATGACACTGGTGCTTCCGGATGAAGATACAGACGTGAATACCTGGGTACAGGAAATAGACTGGAGTAAATGGACTGATTTAACACAAGGTTTCCACTCAGTTACGATTGATCTCGACCTGCCGAAATTTGAAGTGGAATATGAGGTTGAACAATTCGGAGAAATCCTGCAGGATCTTGGAATTGTCGATGCTTTTGATTGGGAGCTATCTGACTTCAGCCGAATTAATCCCGCTCAAGAAGATCTCCACATTAGCGACACCCGCCATAAGTCGTTTGTTAATGTAGATGAAGAGGGTACAGAAGCTGCAGCCGTTACTTCCGTTGAACTTTCGGTGACGAGCGCAAATCCTCCTGAACCCGAACATGTTTCGATCCGGTTCGATCGCCCCTTTTTCTACATGATACATGAGGTCGAATCCAACACTCCGCTGTTTATGGGGACAATGAACGATCCCCAGGCCGAATAGTTTAATCAGGAGAGCTACCCTGCTCAAAGCCGGATATGCCGAAGACTTTCGGGGTGTTCGGCTTTTTTTTATAGGAGCCATTAGAAAACGTCAACGGAACTAATCCCGACTATCCCGATATTCAACCTCAAATTGCCCATTGGTGATGCGCAGGGTATCGGGCAGGCGCCCGGAATCGATATTGTGTTCATCGGCATAAAGGGTGAGTTCAAAAGTGCCGGTAAATCGATGATTGACGGTATCTACTTCTGTTATTTGGAGGTATGCCGTCTTTGTGGTGTCCGTCTCATATCTGGCCAGGCCGTAATCATATTCATTCTCAGTCAATCTTATACGCTCATACTCCGGGTATTTCGGATTCAGGAAATCTACTTTGTGAGAAACGAGATCTGAAGCGGAATAATCCTCTGGCATTACCGTGATAAAGCTAAAATTTTCCACAAAAGGACTTTTATAATATCTGGTACATCCGATTCTCATAGGAGAATCTTCAAATTTATGGTGATCTAAAGGATCTCCGATATATGAACTGGAACTAATGTATGCGGTTTCATCGTCCGGATGAATTTCATTCCAGGGTTCTCCGTTAATATCCATTTCGATGTCACACGCCCTATAATCGTCCGGTATTTCAATCCCGGTATCATCAAAGAGGCTGCAGGAGGATAGGATAAATAAAATTAATAATAAGGGTTTCATATTCATGCAGGGTTATTTGATTAATGAGATATTACGGGAATATACCTGCCCGTCTATGACCATTCTAATGATGTAGGTACCGGTTGCTAAGTCCTGGCCGTCAAATTCTATGTGATGCCTTCCTTCAGACAATTCAGCGTCTTTTAGTTGTCTCACTTTCCGGCCGGAAACATCAAATACGGCAAGGTTTACAGGTCCCTCTTGCTCAAGTTCAAAATAAATTGTTGTCACTGGATTAAACGGATTGGGATAATTCTCTGATAATCCTGTTTCGAGCGGGCTGGAGGGCTCTTCATCATCAGCAAGGCTTATCAATCCATTACTAACTTCTAAACAAGGTGAAGTAGGGTCTTCACAACCGGGGCTTCCATATACATGGTATGTACGAGTCGAAGAAGAGGTTTGCCCGTCACCGGAAGTTACTTCAAGGGTGATATAATGAGTGCCTTCCGGAAAAGGTTGGGTAAAACTTTTGTCCGTACTGAGTACGGTGGTCGGGCCACCCAGTGTAGTAGACCATTGCCACTCGTAGGAATAACCGCCTTCACCTCCGCAGGCTGAGGCCGTAAAACTTCCCTGGCCTGTACTGGAGTCAATACCACCGTTAAAGGAAACCTGCAACGGTTCGGCGTATTCGCCACCCAATGTAGATACATGGTCGGCTGTTTGTTTCATATATCTCACATTATCATTATCTGAGCTACCCGTTGATTCTCCGTTGTAAGAAATATCCGGGTTTGAAAAATGAGTTACCGTTTCCCAGGTTAATGGACTACCTGGTTTCGATTCGTAGGCCATAATCGTAGATCTTCTCTGCCACCAATATGAGCCAAAATAAATAAAGCGATGCCCCCTGGCATATTCAGGTTCTGCTGGATCATCCACTACATGATCGGGATGATGCCGGCCGCCCTGAAGATGACCTACTTCATGAGCAAACCCATGGTACCCGCCATGGGCATCATCTACTTCAACTATGGCATGTCTGCTATTTATCTCCGCAGGGATACTTGAAGCTATGCCCCAAAAACTTCCATAATTCTCATCTGTGAGCAATACGGCTATATCTGCTTCAGCGCCTAAATTGCTATTATCCATGAAATAGTCTCTATCATCAAATATATTGCCATCTGATTCTGGAAGATTAAACTGTTCTGATTTTACTTTGTTCAAGCTAATGGATGAAAGTCCACTGTTGTTGTAGGCAAGGTTCGTCTCTGCTATGGAAGCAGCAATTTCACTATCAATATCTCTTCCAGATGCAGCATTGGGAGTGTAAAAAACAGATACATCAATTCTCGATGTTCCGCAGGATGTTGAACTTTGGGTTGAAAGGTTATCTTCAATATCTATAGAATGTTGCTCAGGGGCAAAATCCGTTTCTGCTTCATTTTTTTGTTGCCTCTCCTCCATAGATTCCTTGCGTGCTTTAAACATTTCTGAGTAGTCGATGGAATAAAGCGCATGTTTTCCACCTTCTTTTAATGGTCGGATACGATATTGATTATCATTGATCAATAAATAACCCGTAACTTCACCTTCGCGGTTTTGGGTAAGGCGGACCTCACTAAGCGTCATATCATCTTGAATTACAGTGCCGACCCATGTTACATGAGAATTGTCAGTTACAATAAGGGTATCCATTTGAGCCTTCATCAGATGTTTAGCTTGCCCCTGATTTATCACCAGCTTACCCGAAGGATTTATAAAAAAAGTAAGTGCCTCATATTGTGTCAGATTTTCAGGAACTCTGACTATTGAAATCATTTCAGATTTTGATCTACTATTTCGGATTGTGTTTAATCTTTCTTTTGCGATTCCAGACATATTACTTTCAGTAGCCTGGGATTTACCGAACATTTCAGCTCTTCTATCATTGTTTTCTACCTGAGCATAAGTTAACGAGTTTGCCAGGAGCAGAAAAAAACGGAAATTACTATGATAAATAGAGGTTTCATAATATAAAATATAAATCCATGTTTTATAAATA
>SLQI01000014.1 GCA_007131535.1 Balneolales bacterium
CTTCCCCCCGAAATACATAATCACCGGCGAGGTAATAGTTGCCTGAATCAGCAAACTCACGGCAGAGTTCGATGCACGTTTTGAAATCCCCTTTTACCCGGATGATGTTGGCATCATGAATAGTTGCCTGTGCCAATTTGGCCTCGGCGGTCTGCTCCGGCACAAAAACAAAACAGGGCAGGTGAAAATAGCGTGCATAAGCAGCTACGGAAGCGGCCATATTACCGGTGGAAGCCAGGCATATCGCATCGGCACCGAGTTCAATAGCTTTTAGCACCTCGACAAGGCTGCCGCGATCTTTAAAGCATCCGGTCGGGTTTTCGAGTTCCAGTTTTCCCCAAACTTCAGCCCCGTAGGCTTCCGACATCCGTTTGAGATGACGCAGGGTGGTATACCCGGTAGTGATCGGATCTGGAAGCGCTTTTTTCAGCGGCCACTGAATATGATCCGAAGTGTTATGATACCGTATGGTGAGCACACCGTCACATGAGGTGCAATATGTGGTAGTCTGCTGTTCATCGTTAATCGCGCCGCAGACTACACATTCCAGATCGTAGGAGCCGGGTGAATACTTCATGGGAGGTAGATTAAACGTTCAATTTAAAGGCAGAATGTAAATCTCGTCCAGGTCAAGATCGTAAGCGTTAAGTACCGGTTCGGCGGTAGCTTCAATTTCTTCATCGCTGAGTTCGCTCAACCCGCTCAGCTCTACAAATAACACTTCCTGTTGTTCATCATAATAATATCGGCTTTCGCCGGAGTCAAAGGCCTCCTGGAGATCGGCAACGAGCTGTTCCAGGTCGTTTTTGAAGTCGTCCAGCGCGGACGGATCTAACTCACTCATAGGTATAATTTAAATATTTAATTTGGAAATACACGGTTTGGGGTGATCAAGCCGGAAAATACGCTTCCGTTGGGATAATTCGGGATTGCGGGCACAAATCCATGGCTTTGTTTCCTTGAAAATACGATTTTGACCGCTAAGCCCAATGAAGCAAGGAATCTAATTTTTAATATGAATCACGCATTAAAACAACTCTGTAATATCTACGAACAACCCTCCCGGCGCATTATCGGTTTAATGAGCGGAACTTCAGCGGATGGGCTCGATATAGCGCTTTGCCGTATCAGCGGCTCGGGAAAATCAACACAGGCTGAAGTGGAAGCGTTCAGGTCCGTATCGTATGCGGAGCAGGTACGTAATGATTTGATTGGGCTGACCCGCTCTGAGCACGTGGACTCCGAAAAGCTGGTGGTTTACCATGCATGGCTTGCTGAAATACATGCTCGCATGGTAAAAGAGTTTCTGAATGATTTGGATGAATCCCCCCATGGCATTGACTTACTGGCCAGTCACGGGCACACCTTTCATCATGCTCCGAAACACAAACACGGGCGTGAGGAGTGGCCGAATTCCACCATGCAAATCGGCGACGGAGATCAGCTTGCTCGCTATACCGGAATTATGACTATCAGTGATTTTCGTCAGGCGGATATCGCAAGGGGCGGGGAAGGAGCGCCATTGGCAGGGTATGGAGACTATCTGTTGTTGGGGGATGAAAAGCAGGATCGGGTACTGATCAACATCGGAGGCATTGCCAACCTTACCTGGCTGCCGGCCGGATCTAAGGTTTTTCCCCCGGTTTCTTATGATACCGGACCCGGTAACACCCTGATGGATGCCGTCATACGCCGGTATTATCCCGACAAGTCGTATGACCGCGACGCGGAAGTTGCCGGATCCGGAAATATTGATAACGATGTTTTACAGCAGCTCAAAGCACATTGGTATTTTAAGCTCGATCCACCCAAGACCACCGGCTATGAGACTTTTCATCCACAAATGATAACCGAAGCCGGAGGTGATAAACTTTCACCGGAAGATTTGCTTGCCACTCTGAACCGTTTTTCGGCTGAAACGATTGCCGATGAAATTCACCGGGTGGTGCGAAATCTGCCGGAAACTGAGGTGCTGGTCAGCGGGGGTGGCGTACACAATCCTCTGCTGATGAGTCACTTGAAGGAGCTGCTTGAACCGGCTCCGGTTCAGTCAACTGCCGCCATTGGCGTGGATCCCGATGCCAAAGAGGCGGTGATATTTGCGGTGCTGGCCAACGAGTTGATTTGCGGTGAAGATGCAAGGCTGCAGCTCGGGAAAATCAGTTTGGGGTGAAAGTTAGCGGCAGAATCAGGTGCTGGTGTTTTTTTTGCCGCGGATACATGCGGATAATTGGAGCTTCATTAGGACTCATCGTTCCGGGCGATGAAATACACCTGCTTTCCGGTATGATCCCGCGTCAAAAACAGGTGTGCCTGATCCCCCATTTTGACGTTGAGTTTTGAATAGAGGGCTTCCGGGGGAATTGGGAAGTTTTTTCGTCGAATCCGGATGCGATGGTAGCCTGTGCGCTTGAGTTCCTTGCGCACGGGTTTCGGCCGAAAGGTCCCCCGCTGCTCGATTAAAAATCGATGGCCGGGAAATGAGGAAGCCGGAAAGGCTCCCAAAAGGTAAAATCCGGGATTTCCGATTATTTCAAGGTGATATTCATCAGCGAGGGATGGGATGGCCCCGGCTTTGATAACCGCAGAATCCGGCACATAGAGATAGTTCATTTCGGTGCTGCCACTGCGATCAACAGACGGGTCGGATTTCCTGGTTACCCGATGTTGTGGAGCTCCTGCCTGGTCCAGCACTACTCCTTGAATATCCGGTGTGGCTGCCGGTTGCGAAATATCAGCCAGAACTTCTTTGACTTCGCCGCCCACGGAACAGCATTCGATCGATGAAGCTTCCGGAATATGATCAGCAATATAGTCTACATCCAGCATGGGGGAGAGCTTGAACAGGATACGTGAAGCTAATTGCTTCAGTTTGTCTTTAAGACTCAGAACATCCGGCCGGCAATCTTCAAGTTTGAAATAGCGCCGGCTCTCATCCCGGCGGGATGGGTCGACGTAAATCAAATCAGCTCGTTGCACAGCAGTTTCCACCCACCGTTCCAGCGTAGAATTTACATAGGTAACCGTATCTTCTATTCCCAATAAACGGTGATTGTGCCGGGCAATTTGCTGGAGTTCGGCATCGGGCTCAATGTGCAGAACCCAGTCGAAACTGCGGGATAATGCGTATGTATCAAGCCCCAAACCGCCGGTGCCGTCAATGGCTACAGAGCCCTTCAGCCTGGAAGATTTGTAATTGACCATCGCTTCCCCGGAGGACTGTTCCAAAGCCTTCCGGGTATACACCATCCCCTCTTGATGTAATTCCGGAAACTTTGTTTCGGCTTTTTGGTAACAGGAAAGCAACTCTGCCAGTTTTTTTACTGAAATGCCGCCAATCGATTTTCCGGATCCATATTTCAGTACCAGTTCGGATGGATCTGATTTCCGGTGTTCTTGTATAAATGGAATCCAGCTCTCCGTATGCTCCGTGAGTTCGACGATAACTAAGCTATGGTTTGGTGTTTGAGTAAAATATCAAAATCGGAAAACGGGATGGCATCACCGCGGTAAATAAATGGTTCTCCGAATTCCACGCCGATCAGCTGTCCGTAATGGCGGGCTCTGCCGCGTAACGCTTCAAAAAACTCAGGGCGGGAGACGTAAGTTTCGGGTTCATCATCATTTTTTGGGGCATTGAATTGGCTTTCGAAGGCGAGAATGGCCTTTTCACGAATCTCCAGCGTATCGGATATATCAAAAATGATATCGGGATTGAGGTTCCAGTGCTGCAGATAATGCATGATATGATAGGGGCGCCAGGGTTGTTGCGGGTTACCATTAGCGTCAGCAGTATTCAGTTTGTGCAACCCGGAATAAAACAATGCGTCAGAAACAAGCATCGAGGCATTGCGGTGGTCGGGGTGTCGGTCGTCGGGGGCATTGATCAGGCAGATGTCGGGCCGGTAACGTCGCACAGATTCAATAATGGCTCTGCGATGGTGCTCGGTATTCTCAAGTCCGCAGTCAGGCAGTCCAAGATTATCTCTGACGGCAAGTCCCAGAATTTTAGCGGCGTTTTGAGCTTCGGTAAGCCGTTGTTCAGCGGTACCCCGGGTACCCATTTCACCCTGGGTGAGATCAAGCACACCCACTTTTTTTCCCTGAAGAGCAAGTTTCGCCAGGGTCCCGGAGCAGGTCAGCTCCGTATCGTCGGGATGCGCGGCAATAGCGAGTACGTCCAGTTTAACAGACACGATCGTTTAGATTTGGTTAATAAGTTGACGGGTAACGGGCAACTTACGTACGGCATTGGTCTTTCAAAAGTGAAAAAAATCCCGGTGTTAACGGTTGATGAACGGAAACATTGAGCTGGAAGTTAATCCGGATTGCCGATCATCATACAACAAACAAACCGGGCTGTCCGTGTTGGAATACGTGAGATGTTATCGTAAATTTGGCCGGACTAAAAACCCAAAAGCCGGAGATAATATTATGATGGACAGACAAGATTTACCGGATTTACACAAGCAAGCGAAAGTATTTAAAAACAGGCTTCGCCTGAAGCATGATGGCGGGCGCGCCTGGATCAAAGACGGTCAGTTACAGGAAGCGCGAGCCGGCGCTAACTACCGGTTGGTAACCGTAACGGATAAAATCGACCAATTAGACGGAGAAGGTCGAAAAGTGCTGGAAAAGAAAGCCGGGGCCCTGGTCGGAGAAACCGATACCGGTCGCAAGATGTAGGCCGGTGTTGTAAGCTTCAGAGTATAGGTAACCATGGGTTTATACGGAAAGTTGAGATCAAGCTCAGTTAATGTCAAGTCCTGTGGTGTTACATAATCATTTTGACTACCAACCCGGGAATATTCCATTCTTATTATCCCGGACTGATGCTATTGGATTTGTGATATTTGGCCGCCGCCGGCATGGATATTAATGGGTCATATCACCTTTCTGCCCGGCCTGTCCGATGAATGGATGACTTATAACTTCTTGCCTACCCAGATTACTTTGCCAAGTATCTCAAAGCCCGGTACATCCGGGTGGATTTCAATCGGTGGAAACTCCGAAGCCGGTGAGGACACCCTTAGATTACCGTCAGGCAACTGTTGCAGGGTCTTAAGTTTAACAATCTCTTTGATGCGTATCAGGTAAATCGATTCGGAAACAAACCGGTTTACGGCCTTATTAATGACACATAAACTATCTTTCGGAATAACCGGATTCATAGCCTGACTGTTAACTTTCAGCACAACCAGATTGGCCGGATCTTCTTCAAAATGGTTTTCCAAAAATTCAGTGGAGATGATGTAGTGGTCGTTTGTGTCTTTCCACGTTCCTATTGGGCAGGTACCGTCGCATTCGGAAGCATCCGTATTTAACTTGTAGTAAGGCAACGAAGTAAAACGTATTAGTTTCCCATCACCGTCATGCACAATGAAGGTATTGTTATGATTATTCGGATGTGAATCAGTGATTAATGCCGGTCCTTTTTCCCTGAATAGCCATTCGGAATTAAGTTCGGGGAATGCATTCAATAGATTTTGAATCACCCCGACATCTGGCAAAGCCTTTTGTTTTCGGTATCTGTAATAACTTGAAAGACTGCAGTCACAGACTTTTGCCATTTCTTCCGGCCGAACCCCTAAAACCTTTTCAATTTTGGCAAAATTTTTCATATTTATAACTCAAAATGGGAAATGATAGCGATTTAATGTTCATTCCTGATATTCTGTAGTTTAGAAGCATGCTACCCAAAACATAAATATATAAAAATGATGGGGGCTTGGGTAATAAGATTGGGCAGTATTAACCTCTGTAAAATGTGTAAGACGTTGTTGGGGTGTACCTTAAGACCGATTCAAATTGAGGATGTAAAAATCGGGAAAGTATTTGCAGGATGTAAAATGGCCACCGATTTAATTATTCCTGCTTACAATCACTCTAAAGATCTTTCTGTAGATAATTCCGTTAAATTATGTTCACCATTTGATGATAAAGTTACGAATAAAAAAAGACTCTTTTCCCCGTAGTTATGTTGTCAGGCAGAAAAATCCCGGATCAGCAGTGGCGAGTATAGGTTGTTAGGTGATAGTAATAAACAGGGGTTGTAGTTTCATACAAAATATCATGGATGCCAGTATTTTACAGACCCCGGGAATTGTATGCGATCTCAGAAATATCTGAGAGTTAAAAATATTGAGGTTATGGATTATTCAAAACAT
Organism: Balneolales bacterium; assembly: GCA_007131535.1. GTDB lineage: Bacteria > Bacteroidota > Rhodothermia > Balneolales > Natronogracilivirgulaceae > SLJN01. The sequence continues at coordinate 6,168 of SLQI01000014.1, forward strand.
GGTTCGGCAGCTTATGTTCTACAACATTTACCGGACGGCTTGCTTATTGTTAATAAACAGGGAAAGATATTGTACTGTAATGTCAGTCTCAGTAACCTGTTCGGGTATGAAGAGTCGGAGCTGAAAGGGGAGTCGATCAGAAAACTGATACCGGATAAGTCTGAATCCGCGCACATGAATTCGGTAACCTCATTTATGAGTTATCCGGGCTACAGGACTATGGGGGACGGATCGGCAACTATGGGCCAACGAAAAGACGGAACTCTTATACCCGTGGATGTTAAGCTGGTACCGATGCAAGGTGAAGAGCAGCAAGTCATGGCCGTTGTCAAAGATATATCAGCAGAACAACAGTTAAATAAAAATCTGGTATTTGAAAGAGAGTCGGTTCGGCTCATGCAAAAAATTTCATCAAAAGCTAACCGGACCGGGAGTTTTGATGAAATGTTGCAATTTACCATAGTAGCTGTTGGGGAATTCATGGAATGGCCGATAGGCCACGTGTATATACCTGCCAGCTCCGGAGAGCGTATGATTACCTCCGGAATTTGGTTTCTTGAATCGCCTGAATCATTCGCATCATTTAAAACTCATACAAGCGAGCAAGCCTTTATCCGGGGTGAAGGGTTGATCGGGTCGGTCTGGGAGTATAAACAAACGATGTGGCTTCAGGATTTAACTAACTTATCCCACTATTTTCGGAGTGAGTCGGCCCGAAAGTGCGGACTTAAAAGAGCTATAGCTGTTCCGGTACTTGCCGGTGATCAAAATGAAGTCGTAGCCATACTTGAGTTTTACAGCAGACAGAGTGCATCGGTGAGCCCGCAGTTGCAGGAATTGATCAATTCGGTGTCGGTGCAGATTGCGCATGTGAAAGAGCGGGAGATGGTAAGGCAGCAACTGAAAGAACGAGAGGCGCTATTCCGGCAGTTGTTTGAAAATGCCCGGTCCGGGATGATTGTGATGGATCCCTCGGCTGCCATAACCATGGTCAATCGCGGCTTTGAGGAAATGTTCGGGTTCAATACCGAAGAGGTTAAAGGTAAACGTCTTGATCAGTTAATTATCGGTGATGGCCAACAGCGCGAACATCAGCAGGCATTGCAACAAGTGAGCCGAGGGGAGTATGTTGAATTTGAAACAACGCGGCTAAAAAAAGACGGTGGCGTTCTCAATGTTTTAATCCAGGGGGTTCCGGTTCAGGTGGAAAAAAAGCAACTTGCCATTTTTGGGATATACATCGATATCACCCGCCAAAAACAACTGGAAAAAGAGCAATTGAGGTCACTGAGGGAAAAGGAGGTGATGATGGCGGAGATTCATCACCGGGTGAAAAATAACCTTGCTATCATCCAGGCCTTTCTGCAGTTGCAAATCGATAAAGTCGTGTCTGATGAATCGCAACGAATATTGCGTGACACGATTTCCCGGATTTACTCCATCGCCATCGCTCATGAGCAGATATACAACAGTGAAGATCTCAGCAGTATACAGTTGAATGCATATCTGAGTCGATTAGTGGAAGCTATTCAACGTAGTGTTAAACCTCCGAATAAAGTTATAGATTTAAATATTGACATAGAATCGATAGAAGTAGACATCAAAAGAGCCATTCCCATCGGGCTGCTTGTCAATGAATTGATAACCAACTCGTATAAACATGCATTTCGTAATCGCCATAAGGGTGAAATCGGGATTTCAATCAAAAGAACAGACGATACCATGGAGCTGATTGTACGTGATAACGGGGAGGGGATTAATGGCAAGAACGAACTTGAAAGTAGCAGTTCATTGGGGATGAGTATAGTAAAAACCCTCGCACGCCAACTAAATGCAGAGCTTGAAGTTAAAAATAATGTTGGGACGCTGTTTAAAGTTGAAATGGAGATTGATTAAACTGAGGTTTGCGGGGGAGTTTGTAAGTATAAACCTGAGATCGATTCTAATTTTTTATCGACCAGACGGTGGTTTTCCTGTTGCTGGTTGCTGGTTTGCTGGTAAGAAAGATTAACCATACTACAGATACGTATCAGTTTGATGCTATATAGGTATCCCAAAGCTGTATGTTAGCTGATTCAGGGATTGAAAAGCTAA
>SLQI01000342.1 GCA_007131535.1 Balneolales bacterium
AACCCATCTTTCCGGCCTTCGTATTTTAATGGTTGGCTTGTCATTATAAAACTACAACCTGTCCATAGCTGGAATGATCGTATTTTTAGATTTCACCGAGTTAGCGATGAAACAATCGTGATGCGCTTCATGATGCATCACCTCGTCCTCTTTCTCATCGGGTGCGTGCCCCCCGGCGTATGTTACAAGCGGACGGTGGGTTACCCTGGTGATAGACATATTACCCTTTTCATTATAAGTCATTTCCCCTTTTGCCCGGTCTTGATAGCTGTCGACCACGTATCCGCGGTGGGATGCAATTGATAAGAATACAAGCATGCGGCAACCAGTGCCTCTTCCGGATCTATGAGGGATGAATCAGAAAAAGGTTCAGGTACGATATGGGAAGACGCGGATGCCGGTAACAGCTGCCCGCCATCAAACTTCCAATAATGAATCCGGGAGTATTTCCCGTCGGTGAAAGGGCGTCATGGCGCTGCCACGTTATGGTAGAGGAATAGGTGGTCATAGGCATTCCTTTCAGTAATATCTAAGTTGCACCACTCCTAAACTGCCGGCACCTTCCCTAATGATGTCTGTAGCAAAATACAAGGCAGATACGCAAAAAGTACTCTATTAGAATCCCCAGTTAGAATAATAATTGCTTACATTACTTTCCGACTAAAAATTTACAATTATCCTATAATGCTTAGTACTACAAGTTATTACAGGATGTACATTTTTTAAAGGGTAGCTAATGAATATCCATTTCCGTCGGCTTCAACCGACGGTTGCTCGGCTCCCGCAAAGTTATGGGGCTTTAGCCCCGAAATAGTAGTTTGATATATATTGAAAATCCTTCCCTGCAGAGCCACATTGGTTTGAAAAGAGGGTGGCTGGAATTGTGATGCAGGAGCGGGAAAGGTGCGGGGCTAAAGCCCCGCGTTAATATGAGGGGGAAAGCGCTTAACCGTTGACTGAAGTCAACGGAAATGGAAGAATGCGAAGCTGATAACTGACACCAGTATTAGGTTGTCAATCCCAGAATCAGTTAACATACAGCGTTGCGATACCTAAATTGCATTAAACCGGTATGTGTCTGTAGTATGGTAAACTTTTCATACCACCAACCAGCAACAGACTTCGCATTTAACCAAAACCACCGTCTGGGCGATAAAAAGTTTAGAATCGAACTCAGGATAGAAACACTTAATAGCAAGATGATAAGTTAAATTTTGTGAATCAATATATCCCGTTACAGTCATACCGTGGTGGCAATTATGCCATATATAGTATAGAGAAATCCTGCTGATTATACAGGGTTTGTAGTAAAATCAAGTAAAATTAATCATATTATTTAAAAACTGCGTTTGCCGAATATTCCCGGCTTTAGTTCGTTTCAACTTCGGACTAAAAAAGCATGAGATATGAATCAAAACCGCGTGTGGGAGCAGGTAAATCGGATTTTTATTCCTCTGATTGCTTGTTTACCTTTACGCCGGTTTAATCTTGAAAAAAACAAAGAAATAATCCTCTTATGAGTGTATTAGTAGTAGGATCGGTAGCTTATGATGGAATCGAAACCCCCGCTGGTAAAGTAGATCGTACTCTCGGCGGTTCAGCTACCCATATATCATTGGCCTCCAGTTATCTGGCTGATGACGTGCGTCTTCTGGCAACGGTTGGTAAAGATTTCGCACAGGAAGATATTGACAAATTTAAAAACCGCGGGATCAACCTCGACGGATTCAACGTAGATGAAAATGAGCGTACGTTTTTCTGGAGAGGCCGCTATCATGATGATCTCAATACCCGCGACACGCTTGAAACACAGCTTAATGTAATCGAAAAGTTTGATCCTGTAGTACCCGACAGTCTCAAAGGCAGCCGCTATATCTGTTTGGGTAACCTCGATCCGATAAGTCAGAAAAAAGTACTGGATCAGGTTACTACGCCTCAGCTCTCCATCGGTGATACCATGAACTTCTGGATTGAAGGCATGAATAAAGAGCTGAAGGAAACTATTGCAAGCCTCGATATTTTAATTGTTAATGATGAAGAGGCACGCCAGCTATCCGGGAAAAATAATCTGGTAGAAGCGGCTGAAGTGATTCGCAACATGGGCCCTTCTATTTTGATTATCAAAAAAGGAGAACACGGAGCGATGCTGTTCACGGATGATGGTTTCTTTACAGCTCCGGGACTGCCGCTTCGGGAGATAAAAGATCCGACCGGCGCAGGCGACAGCTTCCTCGGTGGTTTCGCAGGCTGGCTGTCCAAAACCGATGATCACTCTTTTGAGAATCTCAAACGAGCTGTCATTTACGGTTCAGTAATGGCGAGCTTTTGTGTGGAAGATTTTGGACCGCAGCGATTCAGTGATATTTCATCGTATGCAATCTCCGATCGCTACGATAAATTCAGAGAAATAGCTTCGGTACCTTCCTCATCTTAATTTTGGTTGAAGACCAATTAAAGGCACCTCGGTTTTCCGGGGTGCCTTTTTTGCAATACGTAATTTGTACGATCACAAATTGATCGATAGATCGCTCCTGCGTGGATTTAGAAATGCATAGTGAGTTGTTTGGCCGGATTAAAATTATTTATGAAATTCCCGGCTTACCCATTACATTAACCAAATTATTTGATAAGAATCACGAACTTAAACGAGAAGACCATTGAACGAGATAGTTTTAGCTTCCGGCAACAAGGGAAAAATTGATGAAGTGCGAGACTTGCTTGAAGGCTATGAAATAAAGCTGCTTACCCTTCAGGACTTTCCGGAGATCGGAAATATTAAAGAGGACGGCGACAGTCTTCAGGAAAATGCACTGCTGAAAGCTCATTCCTGTTATCAGCTGACCAGTATTGCTTCACTCGCCGATGATACCGGCCTTGAAGTGTATGCCCTGGATATGCAGCCGGGTATATATACTGCAAGATATGCCGGCCCGGAAGCCGATTCTGAAAAAAACGTGAAAAAGCTGCTCGAAGCCATGAAGGATCTGAAATCTGATGATGAGCGCCGGGCCCGGTTCCGATCTGTACTTGCTTTGTATGACGGGTACGAAGAACATGTGTTCGAAGGGATCTGTGAAGGTCACATTAGTATGGAACCTCGTGGAACTAATGGCTTTGGATATGACCCGATTTTTATTCCGGACGGACATACAATCACTTTCGGCGAGATGACGGCTTTCCAGAAAAATTTGATTTCCCATCGGAGTATTGCCCTCGGGCACTTTCAGGAGTTTCTTGAAACCAGTGATTTATTTTAAGACCTCGGGGGGGATCATCTTCCTGCCATTAACAGGTTGATATTTTAACCGCGGATCTTCGCGGATTGATTACGGATATTTTGCCACGGGTTGTCACGGATACACACGGATTGTCAGGCGAATCAAACCAGCGAAAATTGCCTTCCTGCCCAGGTTCAAACCTTTTGATTTACGATTTGTGACCGGAGTTATAAAAAAAGCCCCGCATAACGACATGCGGGGCTTTTTGCATTTTCAACTATTCGGAGCCGGTATTACTTCAGGCTCACATAGCTTACGTTGTGTACTCCGTCGATATCTTCAAGCGACTGAATATCTTCAGGTTTCAACGGGGTATCTACGGTGAATGCGGTGATGGCATCCTTGTCCTTGGTGGTTCGGCCGAGGCTCAGGTTGGCAATGTTGACATTGTTCTCGGCAAGCTTGCCACTGGCGGCAGCCAGCATACCGGGTTTGTCCTCATTTTGCCACAGTACAATGTGACCCTCCAGGCTCAACTCTATACCGAACCCGTTAATATCCACCAGTCGCTTATCTCCGTCACGGAATGGAGTAGCAGAAAAGTGATGGAAAATGGCATCTTTATCCAGGTCTACGGTAATCAGATCGGAATAGATCTTCGATTCTTTACTGTGGCTTTCCCGGATTTTTAACCCTCGTTCATCCGCGTGAAAACGGGCATTAATCAGGTTGACCATCTCATCGATGCTTTCATCCAGAAAACCGGTCAGAAATGCATCCGTAAGCACTTCAGCGTGCTTTGAGCAAGTGCCGGTGTAAGAAAGATCAATTGTATCCTGATTTTTCGGGGCAATCTGCGCCACGAACTCACCAAGCCGCTTTGCCAGATCGAGAAACGGCTGTACTTCGGCATTGGTAGAAAGAGCAATGGATTTGCCATTGAGACTTCCTTTGAATCCCTTGCCTTCCAGGGCATCGGCTACCTGCCGCGCAATCTGTTCAGCCACTTTTTCCTGGGCTTCTTCGGTTGAAGCGCCAAGATGCGGAGTGCCGATAATTTGCGGATGCTTAAGCATTTCATAGAGCTTTTCATCAGGCGGCTCCTGGCTGTAGACGTCCAGAGCCACTCCGCCGACATACCCCTTCTCAATCAGCGGGATCAGGTCATCTTCTTCATAGATACCGCCCCGGGCGCAGTTCACCAGCCGGATACCTTTTTTAAGCTTGTCAGCATTTTTAAGTGAAATCAGACCTTTGGTTTTTTCAGTCAGCGGGGTGTGTACAGTCAGGAAGTCAACCTCAGCGAGAAGCTCGTCAACTTCACGCAGCTCGACCCCCAGTTCCTGGGCACGCTCGTGGGTGGTAAACGGATCGAAGGCGAGTACGTCCATACCGAATGCCTGCATTCGGCGGGCAACTTCGGCACCGATTTTCCCAAGTCCTACTACACCGAGTTTTTTGCCATGCAGCTCACTCCCCTGGTACTTTTTACGATCCCAGCGGTCGTTTTTGATTGAATCCACTGCATCGGGAATATTACGCGCGAGTGAAAGAATGAGCCCGCAGGTATGTTCGGCCGTTGAAATAGTGTTGCCATCAGGGGTATTCATTACAAGAATACCGTGCTTGGTGGCGGCATCAACATCAATATTATCTACACCGACACCGGCCCGACCGATGACCCTGAGGTTGGAAAGTTTCTCCATCAGGGGTTCGCGAATCTTCGTAGCGCTTCGGATTATTACAGCTTCTTTATCACTGAGCTTTTCTGCTAATTCTTCATCACTCAGTTTAGCGTCAACTGCTACTTCCAGTCCGCGTTCTTCAAGGATTTGTTTACAAATATCGTCTACGTTGTCAAGAACTAAGACATTTGACATTACCTAAATTACCTATCTTTTCAGGTTCACATTTTAGTTTGCAAGTTGACCATCTACACGGCTGAACTCGTCGATCAATTCAGCCAGACTTTCGATGCCCCGTCTGGTCGTAGCGGAGCAGAGCGTAACAGGCACTTCTATGTTCATTTTATTGAGCAGTGCATTGGTGGCTTGCAGTGCCTGTTGTTGTTTGTTGTTGGATAACTTATCGCACTTGGTTAATACCAATGCGAAAGGTATACGATACCCGGCAAGCCATTCGATCATGTCACTGTCCAAAGCTGTAGGTTTGTGTCTGCTATCGATAAGCAGCAGTGTTAAAGTGAGCGTGGTCCGCTTAAGGAACCACTCTTGCATCACTTTTCCCCATCGGTTTCGTTCCTTCCGGGATACTTTGGCAAATCCATAGCCGGGTAAATCGACGAGATAAAATCGATTTTCAATCAGATAGTAGTTAATCATCCGGGTTTTGCCCGGAGTATTACTTGTCTTTGCAAGGTTTTTGCGTTTCGTTAACGAATTGATCAGGGAAGACTTGCCCACATTTGAACGCCCGGCCATAGCAATTTCCGGCAAACCGTCTTCAGGGCAATGTTGAAGGTCCGGTGCGCTTTTAATAAATCGGGCGTCATGAAAGATCATCAGGTGAGTTCGTTTTCCTCCTTTTTTACTCCTGTAGTAACCGGCACCGGGTAGTTACCTGTGAAGCAGGCCGTACAGTAGTCATGATCAGAAGGATGTGCTTCTTTTACGGCATCAACCAGCCCGCCGGGGGAGAGATAGCGCAAGCTGTCTACACCGATGGCTTCAGCAATGGCGTCTACATCCCGCTTGTATCGGTTGGCGATGAGTTCGGCGGGATCCGGAAAATCCATCCCATAATAACAGGGTTCGATGATGGGCGGCGAACTTACCAGAAAATGTATTTCACGCGGACCGGCCTGGCGGATCATATCCACAAGATATCGGGAAGTGGTCCCGCGTACGATAGAGTCATCTACAATTATCACTACACGATCTTCAAGAACCCCGCGTACCGTGTTAAACTTGGTGCGAACTTTTACATCTCTGGACTGCTGGCCCGGTGCGATGAAGGTACGCCCTACGTAGTGATTACGTATCAGGCCGATCTCAAACTTGCATGGATGCCCCAGCGTATTGTTTTCCTGGGCGTAGCCGAGGGCCGCAGTATTACTTGAATCAGGGACAGAGATGACGACCGGACTCTTCTCGCCGGGGTCTGCTTTCATTATGTCCGGGAGCGGATGTTCTTTGGCCAGGTACTTCCCGAGCTTACGTCGGACTTTATCTACATTCTCTCCGAAAATCCGGCTGTCCGGCCGGGAGAAATAGACGTATTCAAAAATGCACTGGCTTACCTTGGTGTTGGGTTCTCTTTCCAGGTAATAAGAACGGGGTTCGCCGGTATCCAGGATATTGCGGTCAATGATCATCATCTCTCCCGGTTCAACGTCGCGGACGTACTCGGCGCCGATGATATCAAATGCGCAGGTTTCGCTGGCAACCACATAGCCTTCCCCGAGTTTGCCGAGCGCAAGCGGTCGGAAACCGTTCGGATCTCGAACGGCGATCAGCTTATCGTCGGTCAGAATCACCAGGCAATAAGCCCCTTTGATCTGGCTCAATGCATCCTGAATCTGCTCAAGTTGGGTAGGTTTATCACTTTTACTTATTAAATGCAGAACGAGCTCGGTATCCGATGTACTTTGAAACAAGACTCCGGCATCAATAAAGCGCTGACGCAGCTCGCGCGCATTGGTCAGGTTGCCGTTATGAGCAATGGCCACATTGCCGTTTTTATAGTGCACCCGGAAGGGCTGTATGTTCGATGCATTAGTGGCAGCACCTGAGGTGGAGTATCGGTTGTGGCCTATCGCGGAATGCCCCAGTAATTGCTCGCGAAAGATCCGCTTACTGCTGAATACATTCAGTACAAGACCGAAGTCTTTGTACATCGGCATCACTTTTTTGCTTTTTAGCGGATCGAAGTATGAGGTAACGATACCGGCTGACTCCTGCCCGCGGTGCTGAAGGGCGTGCAGTCCGTAATACGTTTGTACCGCGGCCTCCGGGTGGTTAAACACCCCGAATATGCCGCAATAATCTTTAGGTTTGTCACTCATAAAGAATGCAGACCGAAATCGGCCTGAATCAGATTTTTAATTTGCCTGAGTACGTTATAATAATCAGGCTAAAGATAGAAATATGTGATGGAGTATTGAAATCAAATAACGATATAATGCGTGACATCTGCATATCACATCAACCAGGTGCTGCAAGGGTTACGAACAGAGAAAGGGTTTCTTTCGGCAAGCTTTGAATTATTGCACGTGAGGTGAGAAAGATTTTTTAAAAAACCGATGTATTTCACTGAGCAGTAAGGAATTATAAAGGAGATGAAAATATACACAATAAATGGCAGAACGCTTCGTCAAATGAACCGACATATATAAATATTTGCATATTTCATTTTTATTACTTATCATTGTTTTGTGCAAATTGATTGTTAATACAAACCCAAAACCAAACATAAAGTAACTCATGTTAGAATGGCTTTATCAACCCTGGCCGTGGTATGTGGCCGGGCCTTTAATCGGCTTGATGGTACCGCTGCTGTTCATATTAGGAAATAAACAGTTCGGTATCTCCTCAAGCTTGCGGCACGTATGTGCTACTTGCGCCCCATCGTCCATTTCGTTTTTCAATTATGATTGGAAGTCGACGGGACTTTGGAATATGGTGTTTGCTCTGGGAATCGTAATCGGCGGGTTCTTAGGCGGATGGGTATTCGCCAATCCCGAGCCCATTGCACTTTCCACGGCGACCATCAATGATTTGAGCGCACTGGGTATTCAGGACTTCAACGGTCTGGTGCCTGACGATATATTCAGTTGGGAAAATCTGCTTACCTGGCAGGGAATTGTATTCCTCGTTCTGGGTGGATTTCTGACCGGTTTCGGCGCACGCTATGCCGGCGGTTGCACTTCCGGACATGCCATCAGCGGACTTTCAGACCTGCAAGCTGGTTCGCTGGTAGCCGTAATCGGCTTCTTTGTCGGCGGACTGATCGTTACTCACCTGATTTACCCGATACTATTCTAAATTGGAAAAATTGACTATGTCTTATCTCAAATATC
>SLQI01000071.1 GCA_007131535.1 Balneolales bacterium
ACGTTAGTACCATCTGGTGAACTACGGGGATGATTTAAGGCTATGATTCGGTTATTAGAGCATCAACCGCCTTCCGGAGGAAGGCCTCGTCGGTAGAAAAATAACATGCCTGCATTGCCACGCTCCGTCAGGTGCGTTTCGTGACCTACCTTCCTTTTTGTGAGGCATTAGCTAAGAAGATCTCCATTTACGCAAACAGTGTTATTATATATTAGTTATGCAACACGCACGGTAGTCGGACAATGTGCACACGGATTTTCAGGATCAATCACAAGAGCCGGGGAGTAACGTATAATAACATCTGTTCACACCATTGGTGGGAATATTTAAAACTTTTATGCTACTCCCCAAAGTTTGTAATTGACCCGTTTTTTATGCCCGAAACCTGATCGATCAGCTTAGCCAAAGATAGTTCCTGATGATGCCAGTTGGCATGTTGGACAACCCAGGAGCGGAGTTTTTCGCTATTGATTTGATCGAGGCGGCTGAGGTTATCCCGAAGGGTTTCGAAGGCGAGGTTGAAGTCATCATGAGGGATAAAGAAGCCTGCGTTAAGCTTTTCGATTAACCCGCGTATGCGGGGCATATCCGTACAAATCACGGGAAGACCGCAACCGAAATATTCGTAGAGTTTGGTGGGGTAGTTCCAGTTCAGGGCATTGGGGTGAAAAAATAGCGTTCCGGCATCCGAGCTTTGATGTATCCGCTGGAGTGTAAACCAGTCTGTATACCGGTCGCCTCCGATGAGATGGATGCGATCGCGATGGCGGCACTGCTGCAGTGTTGAGCGGAGGTTCTTAAGATAACCGGACATAAAAACTTTTCCCGCGATGATCAATTCAATATCCAGTCCGGCCGAGATGGATTGATCCACAAACCGGATCAACCCGGTGATATTTCGGTCGGGTGCAATGGTACCGGTATAGCAGAAGCGGTAACGGGCTTTTTTGGGGGGAATATCGGTGTGTGGCGGTAGAGGAAATGTAATTTCGGGGAAGTAGTTCAAAATCTCCTGATGCGGCACACCGGGGATCGGATGGTAAGGGCGGTGTTGTAATGCAAATGCGGTCACAACCCCATCTGCTGAGCGAAAAGCATACCGGACAAGCCGTTGCAGTATCTCCAGCCGTAGTCCGATTCGATCAAACACATCTTCATGGAGGTCAAAAATATAGGGGATGTTATAGCGGAACCGGATAACCTCTGCCGGTGGAATTAACTCCGGATCATGAATATATAACAGATCGGGCTTGAGTTTTCCGTTAAGTGCGACGGCTTCTTTTATCCGTTGAATCCGACCCGTAAAACCTTGACCGGATTGAAGTAACCGGGGGGTGACGCCCTCGGGCAAATGAGCAAGAAACTCCAGGGCTACTTCGGGATCTTCCGGGGATGAAACCCCGCCGATCAGGTCAACATGGCAGCCAAGCCGGGCCAGGGAACCGGAGATCTTCAGGCTGACTCTGGGGTCGCGGATGTCATGAACAGTCGATATTACGGCTATATTCATCCCCGGCTGTCGTTTTGATTTAAAACCTGGTTGAAAAACCTGATCAGCTCGCTGGTGGTGTGTTCCACGGAAGCATGTTTTTTCACCCACTCCCGGTTTGCCCGGTGGATTCGATTCTGCTCCTCTACGGTTAATGTTAGCGCTTCGAGCAGGGTATGAGCTACCTGACCCGCTTCAGGGGAAACTTCCGGCAGATAGAGCGCATGCGTATCCGGTTCCGCTCGCTCCAGGTTAGAAGCGATTGGATTCAGTACCGGAATAGCCCGGCAATAACGCCCTTCAGAGACCGCTTCGGAAACTCCGTCATTTATCGGCATAGAGAGAAAAACATCCGTGACCGCCCACAACGCCCTGATTTCAGATTTATCCAGGAACCGGTCGATTACCCGGATGCGATCGTGACAGCCGGCATCATCCAGCAATTGCTGAATATGAGCATCCCGCTCCTGGTTCAGCGTGAGAATCAGACCGTAGCAACCCGGCGACTGATCAACTGCCTGCATGATGCCTTTTATTGCGGCCTCCGGCTGATAGTACCAATAAACGCCCCGCACCGCTGAAACGACCCGGGCTGATTCCGGGAGGTCAAACAGAGAGCGTCCACGGCGGATATCATCCTGCGAAATGTCAAAGTCTGAAATCCGGATACCCCAGGGCGTGGCCAGGGTCTTGTTTTTCCAATGAGGTTTTTGGCGGAGCAGCCGATCTTTGTATGCATGACCGTCGGTGGTGATACCACCAGCCCGGCGGAGTACGGGAAAGCCGGTCAACTTGTTTTGCAATAGTTCCCGTTTGGACTGCATTTCCGGGATTCCGATATCGCGAGACCAGGTTTGAACTACCAAAGGACGAAAGCCGGTGAGAGCGGCCATCAACCCGTAGGTGTTGGCAAAGGAAGCAAACACAAGGTTGGGGGAAATATCCCGGATGAGACTCCGGAGCCGGGGAGACGTTGCCGGAAAATCAATGTAGCGAATGGTGCGAAAGAGGGTGGGCAGCAGATGAACTTCCGCAGGCAGATTGGATTCCACCGGTGGCTGAAACGTCGCCAGATGTATATCCGCGCCCGCTTCATCCAATGCGCGGACCCATTTAGTGATATGGTAGTTGTCCCCGTGGGCGCAATATAAAAGTTTCATGTTACCGGTTCGTAGCTTTTCTCACCGGTTTCATGCCGGATACCCCGGTGCCCGAGATGTTCCAGCTCGGAGATCAGGTTGGGATATTGCGCCTCCGGGCAGTTGATCTCCCAGGTTACATCAGCTTGGTAAGATTCGCCGGTTTTGATCAACCCGTACTTATACTGCAGTTGGTCAATGGTTTTTTGTTCGGAATACGGAAAAGTAAGCGTTAATTTGTAAACCGGTTGAATCGGAGCGATCTCGGCCTGATGGAGACATTCCCGCGCCGAGGTACGGTAGGCGTCGATCAGGCCCGGCTTGCCGAGCTTGGTTCCACCGAAATAGCGGACGACGATCACCAGGATGTTGATCAGCTCACCGGATTTTATTTCGTTGAGGATCGGCTGACCCGCCGTGCCGGAGGGTTCGCCATCGTCATTGGCGTATTCAGCCGGCTGCTGCGGGTTGATACGCCAGGCATAACAGTGATGCGAGGCATCCGGCCAGGTTTCTTTGCATGTATTGAGGGCCCGGGTTATATCGTCCTCATTGTGAACCGGGAAGGCATAGGTGATAAACCGGGAACCCCGCATCGAATAATTGGATTGTTTGGTTTGAAGAATACTTTTATACACAAATTCCGAAATTAACTACTATGACTGATACCAGGTATCGCCTTACCAATATAACAGTTGATAACGACAAGCAAATCATGGAAGCCGATTGGGGCGATGGTCACCACAGCGTTTTCCCGCTGGACGGTTTACGCCGGTCCTGCCCGTGTGTACATTGCCAGGGCGGACATGAAAATATGGGCAAAGCGCCCGACCCGAATATATTCAAAGAACCGCCGCAGCGGAAATGGAAAATCAACGAAATTAAGGTGGTCGGCAACTATGCCATCCAGATTTACTGGTTTGACGGGCACAACGACGGCATCTATCACTTCCAGCGCCTCAGGGATATGTGCCCGGTCGAAAACGGGGTGATTACCCGGGATTAAGGTTTGGTGACCGGTTTGATAACTTCATTGATCAGAGTTTGGGCTGAAGGGATTAACCGGGTGAGGTCATCCGGCATGGTGATCCGGTAAACCGGCACCGCAATGGCTATTTCAGAACAAACGGACAAAGTGGGTGGCCCCGGTGGGTTAAGCCATTCACTTCCATACAGATGCCCCGTCAGAATCATGCCTGCTTTTAATGGTGATAAAAGCTCAGTTTCGGGGTGGTTGATTTGATTACTGCGCCGGTCGAGCACAAAGATGGCTGCAAGTGGAGCCGGTTGGCTGTAAAACCCGCCGGGCAGGTCATCGGCACAGAGCCACTTTTCAACTTCATCGGCAATGGATGTGGTAACGGGATGCAGTGCAAGGCTTTTCAGGTTCAGTACTTCAAGTACTCCGGGTTGAATTTTAATCCGGTCGTAGCCGGGGGCAATACTGAACTGATCATCGTTTTGTGTAATTATCCCCAAATCATCCGAATGCAAAGAAAGCCCTTCGGCTGCCAATGCCGTCGATAATGTTGATTTTCCGGCTTCGCTTACACCGCTGATCAAAATGGACTGGTTGTTGTAAACCAGGGAGGATCCGTGCAGCACCGTACCACCCTGAAGGGTGATGGCGGCGGCCATAGCCGGATTCATGAGCGCGAACAGGGAATCCTGCCATTCAGGCCAGCTCTGGGAGATATCAACGCGTTTCCCGTTGCTGCTGAATCTGAACTCCAGCATGTGCCCCTGATAATTGTAGAAGCGCAAAAAATGCCGGCCATTGCTTTCAATCCACTCTCTGGCTGAGGGATTGGGACTTTGTGACAGAATTTTAGGCTTGAAACCGGCGAAATGAATCGTTATGTCAGGTTCATGCTCGGGGACAGACGGCAGCGGCATCGGGTACTCGCTGCAAATATGCCGGCCGTAGAGACGGTAATGATGTCTGGCGGTTTCAAAGGCTATTGAGTTGCCCATTTGAGGAGCCTTTACATATCATGCACAGCCGGCTAAGACCGTGTATAATTAGTTGTTGATGAGGATTATTGAGCAGTCCGCTTTCTGATATCGCCTCACTGCCCGGGAGCTTCATCGTCATTCAGTCCCATTTGTTGCAGATCCTCGGGGAGATCAAGCTCTGTACCCTCCGGCAGTTTTTCGATGTTGCGGATGTACCATCCCCGGTCGGTGTGAACCATATCAAACTGAATATGATCTCCGGTTTCAAGACCTTCAACCTGGGAAATATCTTCTATGCGCAAGCTCATACGCATCGCGTCCATTACATCCGGAATGGTTTCGTGTACCACAGAAATAAAATCTTCATCAACAGAAGTACTGAGATATCTTCCCTTTACTTCATAGCTGGCTCGTTCTTCCGGTTCGGCCTCTTCGCCACAGCCCGAAAGTCCGAACATCAGAATCAATATGGCAGAAGTAAATAATGTACGTGTTATCATAGTGATAATAATAGTTTATAAACCTGCGGTTAATTAGTGCCTGTAAGATAACAAGTAGTATTTTAAAAAATACCAACATCTGGTGCAGTAAATTCGGGAATTCAGGAATTCAGGTAATTGGGCTTAAAGCAACTCATGGAGCCAAACACCCAATTTTTCTTAATCTACTGATTTACCTTAATTACCTGTTATCTCCAAATGGTATCATGAGTTTTCTTACAGACACTTATTAGCTTTCTTCATAGTTCCGCTTTAAAAATCGAAGCATTTTTCGAATTAAACAACTGTAAGAGCGTTAGCGGAACCACGATAGGTAATGTATTCAATGGATGTCCATGTTACAAAGCCGGTAGCTTTTCTTAGTTAGTGTCGTAAGAAAACGCCAATATCTGGTGCAGTAAATTCGGTAATTCAGGAATTCAGGTAATTGGGCTTAAAGCAACTCATGGAGCCAAATACCCAATTTTTCTTAATCTACTGATTTACCTTAATTACCTGTTGTTTCCAAATGGCATCATGAGTTTTCTTACAGGCACTAATTAGATTCAAACTCAGGTTGGCTATGAGCTCTTCTTCTAATACCAACAAAAAAGGCCTCATGACTTGTTACCATGAGGCCTTCATTTGTTTTAAAAGCTTTTTTATCCGTAAATCTGAAAGGGAGCTTCTCTGAAAAGGGTATCCAGAAGGATAATTCCGATCATAATCAGAAAGAACAGCAGAGAACTGAGAAGCACCAGGGTATTGAATTTGGTATCCCAGTACAGTCCCATAAAAAACATACAGACTAAAGCGGCTTTAACAGTCGCAATTCCCAAAGCGATGATGGTATTAAACGGGTCTGGAAAATCGATATAATAGACGGCAACGGTTAGCACCGTCAAAACCAACAGCGCGAGGGCTGTATATATCATGGTTTTGAAAGGAAGTACGTGATTTAAACTCATAACAAATTGTTGATCTTAAAAGTGTTTAGACAAATGCACTTCAGCCGGATTTGAATGACCTACTCAATGAGGTAGAGAAGTGGAAACAGAAAGATCCATATTATATCTACAAGGTGCCAGTAGAGAGCAACTATCTCAATGGGAGTGAAATAATTACTGTGAAATGTACCTTTGGCTGCTCTAACCATCAACCAGCCTATCAAACCGATACCGATAATCACGTGGATACCATGAAGTCCGGTCATCATATAATATATGCTGTAAAACACCGGTGCAAGCTCATGCTCAATGCCGTCGTAGGTATATAAACCTGCCGGCAGCATACCGTATTCGAATTTATGGGTATATTCAAAATATTTGATCACCATAAATGTGATCGCAAATGCGATAGTCGCCCCCAGCATGATTAATTGTTGTCGCTGATCGTTAATCTGCGCAGCGCGAACAGCCAGTACAATGGTTAAACTACTGGCAATCAATACCACTGTATTTACAGCTCCGAGTGTAGTGTCAAGCGTCATTGCCGCTTGTTCAAACAAGTCTGGATGCCAGGAACGGAAAACGATGTAGGCCACAAACAATCCACCGAAAAACAGAATTTCGGTTACTAAAAACACCCACATCCCCAATTTGGAAGCCTCAAACTGCTGCTCAGAATCCACAAAGTGGTGTGCTAAATGAGCATCTTTTTCGGCAGCGCCGGAATTATTCGCCATGATATCTGAAGTTCACTTACGTGTTAAAGTTTCCAATTTCTACCCTTCTTTTTCAGGAAAAATCAAGTATATCAGGATTCAGCCTGGTTACCGGATTCCGCTTCTTCTTTCCGTGCCGGATCACCATTTCCATGATGCCCATGGCCGTTATCCGAACCTGCAATTCCAAGCCGGAATTCACGCATGGGCTTATGATGATCGTAAGGGCCGTGTATCACAACCGGAGTATGTTCGAAATTGTGATGAATGGGCGGAGAAGCCGTCATCCATTCTAATGTGCGACCACCCCATGGATTCGAAGGAGCTTTTGCGCCCTTATACATTGAGTGAACCAGGTAGATGAGCATAATTATAAAGCCCACTCCAAGCAACCAGCTCCCAACTGTGGAGGCCTGGTGCATAAACTGGAACTCTTCAATATAATTGAAATAACGCCGTGGCATACCTTGACTTCCCATCACGAATTGCGGCAGGAAGGTTATATTAAAGGCGACAAACGTAATTACAGCCGCAATTTTGGCCCAGAATTCGTTATACATCTTGCCGAACATTTTAGGCCACCAGTAGTGCAATCCGCCTAAGAATGCAAATACGGTTCCTCCCATCATTACATAATGGAAGTGAGCCACAACATAGTAAGTATCGTGCAGGTGAATATTAGTTGAAAGAGCTCCAAGCATAATACCTGTGACACCACCGATGGTAAAAAGGATCAGGAAAAACATTGCATAGAGCATCGGTGTTTTTAGCGAAATGGAGCCTTTATACAATGTAGTTACCCAGTTGAGTACCTTAATACCGGTAGGAATACCCACGAAAAACGTCAGGAAGGAAAATACCACAGAAGAAAGTTCCGATTGTCCGGAAACAAACATGTGGTGTCCCCATACTAAAAAACCGATAAATGCAATGGCAAGACTGGAAAGTGCAATAGCCCAATACCCGAAAATCACTTTACGACTGAATGTGGTAATGAGCTCGGAGATTATTCCAAATGCCGGAACGATCATAATATATACAGCCGGATGGGAATAGAACCAGAAAAAGTGCTGGTATAACACCGGGTCGCCTCCGAGTGCGGGATCAAAAATTCCTATTCCCAGTGCACGCTCCATTACCAATAGTAACAAAGTAATACCGAGTACAGGGGTAGCAAGCACCTGAATGATGCTTGTTGCATAAAGAGACCAGAGAAACAAGGGCATTCTACCCCAGGACATACCGGGTGAGCGCATTTTATGAATGGTCGCAATAAAGTTCACCCCGGTCATAATGGAGGAAAATCCCATAATAAAAGCTCCAAGGGTCATCGATATAACCGCCGAACCGGTAGTGGTGCTATAGGGGGTGTAGAAAGTCCATCCAGTATCAACCCCACCATGCGCAATAGAGTACAACGCGAATACAGCTCCGAGAGAATAGACCCAGAAGCTCGCCAGGTTCAGTCTTGGAAAGGCAACATCCTTGGCACCAAGCATTATTGGCAGGAAGATATTAACCAATGCTG
>SLQI01000325.1 GCA_007131535.1 Balneolales bacterium
AATCATCATATTCGTGAACCCCGGATGCCAACAGCTGAGGCTCAAAAAATATACAATGTTGCCGGCTGCACTTATATCAATGAAAGGTTAGAAAA
Source organism: Balneolales bacterium (assembly GCA_007131535.1). GTDB lineage: Bacteria > Bacteroidota > Rhodothermia > Balneolales > Natronogracilivirgulaceae > SLJN01. The sequence continues at coordinate 96 of SLQI01000325.1, forward strand.
CAGGCCTGGCCGGAACGGCACACAGAGTAGTGCGAGAGGAAAGACAGGAAAATTAATCCCTCTCTTTCCTCCCGATTTCTGGTGTTACTTGAGAAACATCATGGTTTTCGTTTTGGAAAACTCTCCTGCTTGCAGGCGGTAAATATAGGTGCCGCTGGAGAGACTGGATGCATCGAATTCAATCCGATGTCTACCGGCTTCCTGCTGTTGGCTGACCAACGTTTGAACCCTTCGGCCGTCAATTGAATAGACGGTTAGTTCTACATGAGCCGCTTCAGGAAGCTGATATGAAATGGTTGTTGATGGGTTAAATGGATTCGGATAGTTTTGATTTAGCTGATAGGAATCCGGCAGGTCGGCAAGGGGGTCCTCATTGATATCGGTTAGTTCTTCTTCCTGCTCATGCGCTCCTTTATAGGGATACTCTGTTGAGCGTGAATTTCCGAAGATATCCTCAGTTACTTCACTCAGGGGTGTGCCGGATAGAGAACTTTGCCCTATGGAAGCATCAGCCAAACTCAGATCGCGATCCGATTCAAAATATACCTGATCAATACGGCTGTATTCTCCGTTGCCGGTTTCAGAACGCCATTCCGGAAAAGTGGAAAGCAATTCATCATCTTTAAGCTTGGCAATCGCAACGTTATGTCTTCTTGCCGATAAAAGATTATACCTTTCGGTAAGGTTTTCGATATTAACTGGCCAGTCGATTAATACTGCATTATCGAAGGTGCTTCTGTTACGGAAAATGTTGTTGGTAAATGAGATTTCGGCGGAGTTGTTTTCAACATCTCCTTCCCAGCCAATTACCGCAATGAGATTATCTTCATGAATTTCAGGCATATCTTCCAGGTTAATGGAGTTGTGATAGAAATTGTAGATTTCACCATCCCCCTCGTCATGAAAAGAAATGCCATAGGCACGATTATAAATACTCCCGCGGGTCTGGTAGTCTCCGGGGAAAGCAATCATATTATTGAAAATATTATGATTACCCTGATTCGATCCGATATTAATACCGGCTACAGGTTGAGGCCTGGGTGAGTTCGATCCGGTGATCAAAATATGGTTGGAGAGTAGTTCTGAGTCTTCAGTACGGTCCAGAAAGATGCCTGCATAATAAGCCGGTGCTCTCGTTCTTCCTGAAATTGTTATGTTATTTTGCTGTGCGGTAATCGCCTGCCCGTTTTTGGAGGCTACCCCCCTGTGACCAGCAGTTATTTCATTATGTTCGATCACAATTTCTGATGCAGTCAAATCGGAAGTAGCTTCAATGAGCACACCATCATCAAAATGAGCATCATCAGAGCCGATTTGATTATTATATACATTGATATTTGACGGAGCTTCAGATTCTTCTTCATCAGCTGTGATCAGGATACTGCTGCCATCTCCCAGAACACTGCCGGCATGGTGGTTGATCATCATATTTTCAATCGTGATATCTGAGGATGAGCCGATTATGGAAATAGCTGCCTGGGTTTCATCACCCGATGCGGAAAACGTTAAATTTTTTGACTCTTCATCAAATGCACCATCCAAGGTTACATGGGATGTATTACGAATTTCAATTCCGGAGTGGAGCGCTAACACGATCTCTTCATCGTAAGCCGGTTTGATGGTTAGCGGATTATTCTCTGAGAAGGTTGCATTGTCGAGGACGAGTTTACCGGTATTATCATTCACATCACTGGAAATGTAGATTGTTTTAGCCTGTGTAACTTCCAGTTCATTCAGAATTGCAAAGGTTTCCTCCAAAGTTGCAAAATCGGGATTTGTACCTTCCGGACCCGTACCCTCCTTGCCAACATAAAAATCAGCAGATTCAACGATAGAAAGGGGAAAATCAGGTTCAAATGCTCCCATATATGGTATATTCCAGTTTCGCTCGTTTCCATAATAATCGGAAGTAATTTGATCGATCGGAACTCCGGATAATTGAATGTCGCCTACGGAAGGCTCAATCAGCTTTAGCTCTTCTTCCGAATTAAAGGCTACATCGGTAGATGAAGATGCGCCATCCTGCCCGGTCCACTCCTGCCATTGTTGAATATCTCCGGTAGTTTCGTCGCCCCACATTCCCCACACGGCATGGTGTGTGTAGTAATTATTAAAATCGATTTGGGAGTCGGAGTCATTATCATTTTCCGGGGTGATATAAGGGTAATTAATATCCGGTATTGAAATGGCTAATGCTTCATCGGCTTCAGACCGGTTAATAAATATGTTATTCCGCAGCCGGATGTCAGGTGCATTATCCTCTATTGTGTCGGCTATGTTGAAGGCAGTGGTTGCACCGAAATGTTCTGAGGATTCTACAAATATGGTATTGTAGAAAAACCGGGTTTCGGAAAGCGTATTGCCGGAATTATGAATTCCATAAACCGGAGCGGGATCAGTTACCTCACTGTCTGAATAAACTCTGATCAGGTTGTTATAAATATTTGTGGAGTTTGAGGCGCTTAACTCAATTCCGGATGAAGAAATTTCAGTCACAGAAACTGAAATGTCATTTCGGTGGACAAAAATGTCATTGGATTTAAAAATTCCGATAGCCGCTGAATTTTCATCATCATGAGTACCGGCAATACCGATGAACTTCTGATCGGTAATTTCCAAATCTTCCGTGTTGGAAATAGTTATTCCGTGATCAATATAGAAAAATTCATTAGTGCCCAGATGTAGACTTCCGGCTACATCATCAACTGTTATTCCGGTGGATAAACCGGTTTCAGGGTCTCCGAACTGGTTGTCGGATATGTTTAGCTCTGCGGAACTGCCGGCGTCGGTTATGGCGATGCCGGAAAATCGGTGATCCGCTTCATCCGGTGAAAAAGTCAAACCTTCCAGATTGATGTGACTTGCACCATTGGTAAGATGGATCAGGTTATCAAGGTCCGGATCTCCTGTAAGAGTGATGGCACCGGAGTCAGTATTACCAATTATGCTTACGTAACGGGTGTCGTCAAAAACTAATCCACTTTCATCTGAGCCGGTGATGTGGATGGTTACATCTGCTTCTTCAGCTGGAAGGATAGTTATTTCGGTATCTTCGTCCAGATAATTGACAGATAGAGTCAGATCCGATGCGTTTTCTACAAGGTCTTCATGTAAAATTAACTGAGCGGGAGTTTCACGCTCTGCTGTATTAAAAAATTCAAAGGCATCAGCAAGTGACTCGAACCCCTCCTCATTGTCAGCAAGCGGGATATGGTAATCAACGGTAAGATCCATGAACTCAGCTGTTTCCTGTCGAACCATTTCCAGCTCGTCGTAAAGATTTTGCCCGGGGCAGGCTGTCGCTCCGTAGTCCCGATGCCCGCCAATGTGCTCGGTTTCTGTGTTCATTCCCACTTTAACTGAGCTATCCAATACCTCAATATCAGAGAGGTCAGCACGCCATCCGAGTAAATTATAAAGCCCCTTCAATGCATCGTCTGTGGGGAAGGAATCGCCCACATCGAAATTGCCGATTACACCAAAACCAAGTGCACCGGTATTCTGACCTCCAATGTGGGCACCGATAACATCTTGTTCTTCTTCACTGTGAAAAGCACGTCCCTGAAACATCGTGCCATCACCCCCTACCAGCCATTGGTAGCCGATATCGACCCAATTGTTGGTTTCAGTATGAAAAGTATAGAATGACCGCACCGCAGCCGCCCAGTCTTCATCGGGGTGTTGTGTCGCGGTGTGGTGGACTACCAGATGACTTACTTCCATGGTTACACGGCTGGAGTTTGTATTACTTAGCCCGAGTGTTTCTCCCCAGGTTTCGCGGTCAACATATTCCGGTTCCAGCAAAGATCCAGTAGTTTGGCTAATTGACTTCTGTTGTAGGTTTCGGTCTCGGGCCTGTTGCATTTCCTGCAGATCAGATTCCGGTGTAGCTCCGGGGCTGATAAAACTGAAGTCGATTTGCTTCAGAACCATCTCTTCACCGCCCTGTTGGTTTTCAGAAGTTGTTACCTTGTATTCGATATACTGAGTATCCTTATCAAAGAAAATCAACTGTCCGCCGTGAACACCGTCTTCCGGGGGAATATGAGGATCAAACCCGGCATCGTACCATTCCGTCCACTCATCTCCATCGATTGATCCTCTGATTTTTAATGTTATTTCATCAGGTGCATTACGATTGGCTTTCCAGACATTTCCAACGGCCAGCATTGGGCTGCTTTGAGACCAGGGGACATCTAAAGTGTCGGAATAGGTATGTACGAAGCCGTCTTCTTGACGTAGAGAAATTCCGTCCGGTCGCTGTAAAACAGGATCTAAGCGCTCCTGCAATCCCGAAGAAGAAAAGTCTATTGCACGCTCTTCATAAGACGGCGTTTCCTGAGCCGCACTTATGTTAGCCAATACCAAAATTGACAGGCTTGCCAGAACGAATGCTTGTAAAAAAACTCGCATAGTACTACTTGTTTAAGTGAGAGAGTTGCATTGAGAACCAGTACCGGAAAATCCTGGGGGATTTAATGGTAGCGGGTGGCGTTATTCAGGCCTGAACCAGGCTTCCAGTGCCGATCCGTAAACTCCGTGAAAGCTATCTAACCGGTAGTCGACACTGGTTCCTCGTTCAAAAAAGATATAAAGGCCGGTAGCATCCTGATCGTACACATGATAAACCATTGCTTCTTTGCTTCGGCCTTCTTCGCGATAGCCTTGCCTGATTATAGCAATCGGCTCTCCGAGTTCATATTCAATTTCTTCCGGAGTCCGATTCAATACATGTAACTTTCCTTCATCATCAAGGGCATCACGGATAGTTGATTTTACCATTTCGGGATCCAGCTCAACCATTTCATCTTCAGGTGGAGTGGGCCGATCAGTTTCATCAAGTGTTTTTTGTGTTTGTTGCTCTTGCGAGTGTTCGGGTTGATCAGCAGCGTTGTTTTGATCCTCACCGCAAGCCACAAAAAATACAATAATTATAAGAAGCAATTGGGTGTACGTATTCATAAATCTTCCCGTGTAAGCCACAAAGCACGTTTTGAAGTGACCATATATCATGTATTTTGCATTTTCATATTTTTTTAAAACCTGAAGCTACATGAATAAAGTTGACTGCAATAATTAGCCGCAACCACGATAAGAGTATCATATGGCAATATTTTACTATTACTTTCCAGTACAATTTATAAAAATCTCCCCTTGAAACAAGGCAATAAACACTACGTGTTATACAGGCAGGCATTAAAGTGCTGACTATGGTTAAGGTGTAATCTGACTTCAAAGATATTGGTCATTATAAGCTGCACAAATGATATTTTCAACGAAGCAGGTAGCATAATATATAGGTTAACAAGCCGCTTGCCTTATTCATATTCAAGTAATTTACTCGAAATTTTGATTGCTAATGCAATGGAGTTGGCTGAAGATAAATTATATCCAATTTGAAAGATGAGATGGTTGTTTTGTTGAATTAAGCGTTAGGTGAAAGGTAAATATTATGCTTAAAAATTTGACAAATATTAAAACAAGTTTCATATTATTTATGAATGCATGAGCTATGCTTTAATTACACATAGCATGGATTAACTGTTGTAAATAAAGTTCATGGTTGATCAAACCACGAGAAATAGCTCAAAAATGTTGGTTACTCAAAACTGTTAGAGCGGATAACGCATTATTTATCACGACTCAAGAAATTGAGGTACTAAAATGGTACTTATCTATATAAACTTAAACCATTTACTGCCTTTCTCTTATTTATTATGCTTAACACTAAATCACTCTGCTGTATAAGAGGTACTCGCTACAGTTCCGTCATATTCGCTTTTCTGTTGATCATCGTCCTTTCCGAATCTGTCTTTGCACAATCCGGAAGAGTTGAAGGTACAGTGATTGATGCCGAAACCGAAGAGCAGCTGTTTGGTGTAAATATCTACATCGAAGAGCTGGGGACCGGAACAACAACAAATAGCGAGGGCTATTATTCAATTGTTAATGTTCCACCCGGGGAATATTCATTACGTGTAACGTATGTTGGATATGCTCAAACCAGAGCACAGGGTGTGGAAGTCAATATTGATCAAACCACCACAATCGATATTGAAATGCAGCCAGAAGCTATTGCCGGGGAAGAGGTTGTATTTGTTGCTGAGCGGCCGGTGGTGGAAAGGGATGTTTCAGCAAGTACCCGAAATATCGGAAGGCAGGATTTTGAAAACCTTCCTGCAGCAGACCTTGGGAGCGTTGTCGGGCTGCAAGCCGGAATTCAGGGTTTGCAGGTGCGGGGTTCGGACCCGGACCAGCTCTCGTTTCAATTGGATGGGTTAGCGTTGCGCGATGAAAGAGATAACACTCCATTCACGGGGGTAAGTTATACGGCCATTCAGGAAATTCAGGTGCAAACCGGTGGATTTAATGCCGAATATGGCGACTTGCGATCGGGACTTATCAACATTGTAACCCGGGAAGGGCATCGAGAACGCTATCAAGGTGATGTGGTATTCCGTTACCGCCCGCCTGGCAATAAACACTTTGGTCCATCCCATAATAATCCGGACTCCTATTTTATCAGGCCTTTCCTGGATGATGAGGTGGCATGGACCGGAACTGACAATGGAAACTGGGATCGATATACTCAGGATAAATACCCCGGTTTTGTAGGCTGGAATACCATTGCCGAAAATACCATGCAGGATGGTGACCCGTCCACAGATCTCACCCCGAGAGCCGCACAGCAGCTGTTTTTGTGGCAGCACCGAAAAGAGTTTGATATTACCGAGCCCGACTATGATCTCGATATGAGCTTTGGAGGGCCGGTTCCCGGGATCGGCCAATATCTCGGGGATCTGAGGTTCTTCGCTTCTTACCGGCGAAGCCAGAATATGTATACGGTGCCGCTGTCGAGAGACCGGTACACGGATTATACCGGCCACCTCAAATTAACTTCCGACATAACGGAAGGGGCAGGGATGAAATTAACTCTCGAAGGTTTGTTTGGTCGGCAAACCGGAACCAATAGTAATAATAGCGGGCTTCCTGGTATATTTACGACAACCAGTGGTATTCTGGGAGGAGATGGCACACAAGGTGGTGGTATGAGCCGGGTGAGTTACATAGAGTCCCGAAAATATTCTACCGATTATTGGGCACCGACTCAGGTGGACCGGTTTATGGTAGGGGGAAAGTTTACGCATACATTGAGTTCCGATACCTATTATGAAGCCCGGCTTAATCACTTTGTATCTGATTATGATACCAATCCGGGACGGGCCAGAGACACCGGTTGTGTTCAGGAGTTCGGGAATAACTACTGTGCGGATGAAGCGCCGTTCGGCTTTTACCCGGGGCCCTCCGACGGTATTGGCTCCGGAATGCGTATGGGAGTGGGAATGAGCAACTCCAGGGATAGTAGTTATGTGGGTACTACGAATTTTGAGTTTGATATAACCAGCCAGTTAAACCGGTATATGCAAGTCAAAACCGGTGTACACTTCGTACATACCAATTCTCAGGTAAACTATGCGGCCGTAGACGAATTTCTGCCCAGCGGCAGAACCCGGTCTGCATGGAACAAACAGCCGCTGCGTGGCGCCCTGTACGGGCAGACCAAACTTGAGTTTGAAGGCATGGTAGCAAACCTGGGCTTGCGAATGGATTACTCCCATGCCAATACGGATTGGTACGAATATGATGACTTTGAAGAAGCCTTTGCAGCCGGTTACGATTTGGATGAGGAGCTTGAAAAAGTACCAACTGAACATCAGGTTAACCTGAGCCCCCGACTCGGAGTTTCATTTCCGATCACCGTGGACAGCAAGCTTTATTTTAACTATGGCCATTTTCGGTCTATGCCAACCCCGGAAAACCTCTACATGGTTCGGGAGCAAATTATTGATGATCAGGTAACAAGAATAGCCAACCCGAATATTGCGCTGCCCAAAACGGTATCCTACGAACTTGGCTATGAACACAGTTTATGGGATGCCTATCTGGTGCGAGTGGCCGGCTATTATAAAGATGTGAGTAACCAACCGGCACTGGTTTCTTATCAAAGTATGGACGGCCGGGTTGAATATTCCGTTAGCCACCCATGGAACTTTGAGGATACCCGCGGGGCGGAAATCACTCTGGAAAAGCGAAGGGGTGATTTTATCCGGGGATTCATCAACTATACGTACATGATCGACTCATGGGGGAA
>SLQI01000191.1 GCA_007131535.1 Balneolales bacterium
AAGGTGACGGGAGCATCGTTTCCGGTGAAAGTCATTACAACCCGTTGACGATGCAGGCGATCATGGGTTCGGAAACCATCACCCGTGCATTTCGCAGTGCGGTTGAAGATGAGGTGGATGCCATCGTATTCCGGATCAGCAGTCCCGGCGGGGCACCCTGGGCATCGGATGCGGTACGGCGGGAGATCAAACGCGCTCAAGAAAACGACATCCCGGTAATCACGACGATGGGGAATATTGCCGGTTCCGGCGGTTACTTTCTGGCAATGGCCGGTACGCAGGTTGTGGCTCAGCCCTCTACAATAACGGCATCCATTGGTGTGGTTAACGGAAAATTCATCACCAATGAATTTATGGAAAGGTTCGGCATCCAAACCGACCATGTTGACACCTCCCCGAGTTCCGGGCGATTTTCTGCAAGCCAGCCATTCAACGAGCAGCAGCAAGAGCGCTTTGATGAATGGATGGACTACATGTATGAGTACTTTGTTGATGTTGTCGCAGAAGACCGCAATATGACCTTCGATGAAGTTCATGAAATCGGTCGGGGTCGGATATGGACCGGATCCGATGCCAAAGAACTCGGTTTGGTTGATGAGCTGGGCGGCCTTCACACCGCATTTTCCTTAGCCCTCGAAGAAGCCGGTAAGGAGCCCGATGCGGATTTTAAAGTGAGCCTGTATCCTCCCGAACCGACCTTGTGGGAAGCCATAACCGGCAAAAGACCGGACAGCGGGGAAAAACTTGCTCTCACCCGGACCTGGAGACAACTCCACACACAGCTCAAGCCCCTGATTCACGCCGGGCGCGCAACCGGTATTCTGGAGCCGTATCAGGTGTATGAGGTGCCGGGATATTCTCATTAATTTCGTACAAACGGTGAGTTAACATGCACAACTCTTCACTTGTAATTAATCATAGTTTTACGGTTTCGACTTCTAAAAAACGAGCTTTTGAAGTGTTTACCGAAGAGCTCAGTTCATGGTGGCCTAAAGAGTACACCTGGGCAGGTGAGGTCCTGGAATCTATCCGGATTGAACCGAAAAAAAACGGGCGGTGTTTTGAGCGCGGACCTCATGGTTTTACATGCGACTGGGGACGTGTACTTATCTGGGAGCCTCCCGATAAGGTCGTTTTTTCGTGGCAAATTGCTCCGGACCGCGTACCGGAGCCTAACCCTGAAAAAGCAAGTGAAGTTGAAGTCACTTTTGTACAATTAGATAAAAATGAGACTCATGTAAAATTTGAACACAGAAACTTTGAAAACCATGGGAAAAATGCTGTGTTGTATCAGCAGGCACTAAATTCCCCGGAAGGATGGCATTACATTCTTAACAGATACCGAAAATCAGTTAAATAGTGCCTCTCAAAACCTGTGCCCCACTCGTCCCAAAAATGCTCATTTACATTCGTATACTGCGCTTTTGAGCTTTCGCGCGCCGTTTTAAGAGGAGTAATTATGGGAATTGGGGTAATTAGGGTTCTATACAACCAATGGAGCTACGGCTTACAGAATCAGCCCGGCCCCAAGAGTTCCGACGCCAGACTTTAAAAATAACTTATGAGAACATGACCTTCAGGCAGGTGATACTTTTTGGGATTTCTAAATTGATGTTGTTGCTTTTCTTGCAGGGGTTAGCATATGCATCATCAGACTCTCTCTTTATTGAGTTAACATCGGATCAACTGAAGTCTGAAGAGGTATCTCTTCAACAATACCACCGTTACTACGACGGAACTAAGCAGGGTGCTGCTGATCCGGATTTGGATGACTCAGGTTGGGAAGCGGATACCAGTATGTCGTTTTCACCCATGAATCCGCCGGATACGTGGACCGGGGAACGCTGGTATCGCATCCATCTTGATGTCGAAGAAAATCTGCATGGGAAATCGGTAGCCCTCAAAACTTTTATCATCGGTGCAGCCGAAGTCTGGCTCAATGGTGAACACATCCGTACATTTGGAAATCCGACAAATGATCCGGATAAGTTCTCTTACGCAGATCTTGAAAACTGGATTACCTTCCAATTAACTGACGATCAATATCAACTCCTGGCTCTTCGATTCGTGAACCCAAGAGTTGATCAAATTGCACCCCCACTTGGTCATATCTTTTTTCAACCCTACTTGACAGATGTGGAACTATCCAAAGATAAGGCGGTTCGGCAAGAATCTATTGCAGGCAGCATTCGTTGGTTTTTAGCCGGGTTTTTCCTGGTATTTGCTTTAACTCATCTAATCAATTTTCTTTTTAATCGGCAGACCTGGTATAATCTCTGGTTTTCAATCTGTTGCTTTTTATTTGCGTTTGTTGTCATTGTCGTCCTGGACTTCTTCTCCTTTCTTGACCCTGAAACCAGAATATTTGTCCACCGGCTTATGCAATCAGCATTGCTGATGGTTTTTGCCTTGCTCCCGCTCTTCCTTTACTCAGCAATGGCCATTCGTCCGTCCAAATTCTATTATTTGATAATGGGATTTAGTGTTATTGCAGCCATTGTTCACCCATTCTATTTTTCCATGATACCGTCTTTGCTTATGTTAGTCCATACCGGACTGATCGTTCATCTTGGAGCAAAAGCAATCCTGTCTTACCGGAGAGAGTTTTCAATACTGGGGATTGGTTCAATAACATTTGTAATTTGTACCGTGGCCGTTTTAGTGTTGGAATCCCTCGGTTATCAAGTCGGGGACCAAATTATTTCTTTTATACATCTTCCATTCGGCGGTTTTGCTGTGGCACTGGTTTCTATGTCCCTTTTTCAGTCAAATTACCTATCTACATTGAATCGCAGTCTACGGGAACGGCTGGATGAAGTAAAAGAGCTTTCCCGGAAAAACCTGGAGCAGGAGCGCTATCTTCGTAAATCCGAAGTGGAAAAAGCTAAATTGGAAATCGAGAATGAACGCAAATCCGAAGAATTGGAAAAAGCGCGGAATATGCAGCTTTCGTTACTTCCTTCAGGCCTGCCGGACTCAAGCCATTACGATATAGAGGCCAACATGATGACGGCAACTGAAGTCGGAGGGGATTATTTTGATTATATCCAATTGGCCGGCGACCATATCATTTGGGCTTTGGGTGATGCAACCGGCCACGGAACTGATGCCGGGCTGGTGGTAGCTATGACCAAACCGCTGTTCCAGACTCTTGCCCCGAAACTTCCTGCTGAGGAAGCGCTTCGGCACATATCAACCGAATTGAAAAAGGCCGGGCTAAAAAATCATTTCATGTGTCTGGGATTGCTTGAAGTCAGAGGAGCTGAAATAAGCTGGTGCTCAGCGGGAATTCCCCCAGCAGTAATTGTGCGGGCAGGATCGAAGAAAGTCGAACTGCTGGAGTCGAAGGGGATGCCGCTCGGAACGGTTACGGGTTTCGAATACCGAAAGTACTGCTCCAGGCTACAGCCCGGTGATACGCTTCTTCTTATATCCGACGGATTCATGGAACAGATGAACCAAGATCGGCAGCAAATAGGTATCGAAGGGCTCAAAGAATGTTTGCAACAGCATGAATGGCAATCCGCCGGGGATGTTATTCAATCCCTGAATCAATGTCTCAGGGAATGGAAACAAGATATGGAACAGCAGGATGATGTCTCCATGGTGGTGCTGAAAATGAACGGGGCGACTTAACCCGCAATAAAAAACCCGGGAGATGCTTCAAACCGTTTCCCCCCGGGCACAATTTCGATTTGGGCCGCTCCCTGTTGAGATTAATCTCTTCGGTACACCACCTTGCCGTCAATCAGCGTATACAGGGTTTTGTTTTCGAGCATGTCTTCGGGAGAGAGTTCAAAAACGCTATCCTCCCAAACCGATAAATCCGCCTGTAAGCCGGGTTGGATAGAGCCGACCATATGCTCCATGTGGTTGGCGTAGGCGGTGTTGTAGGTGTAAGCTTCTACCGCGGTCTCCATATCGATTTTTTCATCGGGAAACCATCCGCCTTCGGGTTCGCCCTGCAGAGTTTTCCGTGTGGTGGCCGCATACAGCCCGAGCATCGGATTGATCGGATACTCCGAGGCCGCCGTACCCGGCCAATCTGTGCCGAAACTTAGCATCGCACCGGATTCATCGATACTGCGAAAAGCATAGGCGCCTTCAGAGCGCTCCGTTCCGATACGCTCTTCCATCCAGCGCATATCATCACTGAGGTGAATCGGCTGTACTTCGGCGATCATCCCCAGCTGACCCATCCGCTCGATATCTTCATCCTGCATCACCTGGGCGTGAACCAATCTAAAACGCCGGTCTCTTTCGCCGTTGTGCTCTTCCATGCGTTCATACAAGTCCAAAAGCAGGTTATTGGCTTCATCCCCTATGGCATGAATCGTCAGTTGAAGTCCGGCCTGATCAGCATTCACCATATAATCCAGAAACTGATCCGGATCGGGTTCGCCATCTTCACTCAGCATCAGGCGGCGCCAACTCCCGCGCTGATCCGGTTGGTGATCATACGGTTCGAAAAAGCGGGCGGTGCTGTTGCCCATAATGCCGTCAATATGCCCCTTAAGTGAGCCAAACCGGAGGCGCTCACTGCCTGAACCCGGCTGCACTCCATCTTCGGCCAGTTCTTCCCATCGCTCCAGATGGTAGCGATAATGAATTCTTGCCGTCAGCTCTCCGTTTTCCTCCAGCTCCCGGTAAAGCTCAACCTGGGTATCATCCGACATATCACTCACTGTGGTAACCCCGTATTTTGCCATTTCGGCCAGAGCATTTCGGGTTTGTTCAAGGCGCCGCTCCCTGGAAAAATCATCCGGAATATGGGGGCTGAAGACTTCTGTGACACGCTCACCGGTAACAATTCCGGTCGGCCGGCCATCCTGGTCTGTTTCAAACTCCACGCCTTCCGCTTCGGGGTGGTCGGGATCCAGCCCGACCTCTTCCAGAGCCCGCCTGTTTACGGCGAACTCACTGGAATCAAACCGGCGAATAAACACCGGGTACTCCCGGGTGAGGTCTTCCACCAACGACATATCCGGAGTAAACCGGGCAGCACCTTCACCACCAGCTGTGCCGGCAGCCCACTCATCGTAGGCTCCCCAGAAACCGCCCAGAATCCATTCGCCTTCCTCCAGGCGGGTGGTTACATCTTCAATACGCTCCACAAATTCATCCTGGGTGGAAGACTGCATGATGTTGAATTCCAGAAAGCGGGCAGCCGAGGCAAAATGCACGTGATTATCCTGTAACCCTGGCAGTACAAACGCCCCTTCAAGGTCTATAACTTCCGTGCCATCAGTACGATATTCCATGACTTCACCCTCACTACCAACGGCCAGGATCTGTCCGTTTTGAATGGCGACGGCCTCAGCCTCTGGCTGATCCGGATTTACCGTCCATACCGATGCATTGTATAAAATTTTATCCGCGCCTTGATCGGCACACGAGGCCAGTAATAAGGCGGGGATTACTGCGGAAAGCTGTTTAACAAAGGTTTTCATCATCCTGTAATTTTGTTGTTTATAGATCTGCCACAATTTACAATTCTGAAGCAGGAAATGAGTTAACGAGTATCGTAATTGATCGGGGAAAAATGAAAAATTGCATGGTTTTGAAGCCGAAATCAGTAGTGATTGACAACTTCACCGATTCTCCGGCACAAAGCGGGGTTAGCCGGTAAAAGCATCAGCAACTGTTTCTGATTTTGGGGTTGATCGATTCATTTAACAAATTATGCTAACCATAAACCATTTGGCCGGATCAGACTTTTGAATGCCGGTATCAATATTCAACTTTTGTTTTAAACAATAAAGCGCCGGTTTGGCTAAAGCGTTGCGAAAGTTATTTTTCAGATGATTGAATCCGAGATTAAATCCGACTACCTCACCGCCGATAACTGGCCTGAGGCCCGGGCTATTTTTGATGAAGGCATCTCCTCCGGTATAGCCTCCCTTGAAACTCAGGCTCCGGACTGGCCTACGTTTGACCAGCATCACCTGCCGCATTGCCGGTTTATTGCAACAATCCAGCAGGAAATGGCCGGGTGGGTCGCACTTACGCCGGTCTCGTACCGGAAGGCGTATGCCGGAGTAGCCGAGGTCAGTGTCTATGTTGCCCGCAAATTTCACCAAAATGGGGTTGGCTCTTTTCTGATGGACCGGCTGATCCGCTGTTCTGAACAATCCGGTATCTGGACGCTTCAATCTATTGTATTTCCCGAAAATGAGGCCAGTTTGCGCCTTCACAAGAAATTCGGATTTCGCATCGTAGGCTATCGGGAGCAGATCGCCCGCAACCGGGACGGCAACTGGCAGGATACGATTTTGTTGGAACGAAGATGCCGCCAAATCACATAGAATGTGTTCAATACGAATTCTTAGCAGTTATTAGTTGTTATTGGGGTTAATGCACATAAAACGGGTAAGCGGATGAAGGCAGGCGTTACAAGCGTCATTTTACTGTTATTTTTATTTATCTCATGTACTTTCGATGCAGAGGAAGAGCCGGAAATCCTCGATCTGGAAGAAATTGAGGAAATAGATACATTACGAGCCGTAACCAGTTACAGCCCAACAAGCTATTTTTTATTCCGGGGTGAACCGATGGGGTATAACTATGAACTGCTCTCCAGGTTTGCTGATCATTTGGAGGTGGAGTTAGAGCTTCATGTAACCCGCAGTCTTTCCCGGATGTTTGAGATGCTGCAATCCGGCGAAGTCGACCTGATCGCTCACAGTCTTACCGTTACCGGCAGCCGCGCCGAACAGGTTGCCTTCACCCGCCCGCTGAACACCACCCGACAGGTATTGGTACAGCGGAAGCCGGATAACTGGCGGGAACTTCGCGCTCACGAAATCGACCGGCAGCTGATCCGATCACCACTTGAGCTAAACGGCAAAGACATACATGTTCGTGAGAACTCGGCTTTTATGCGCCGGCTGGAAAACCTTTCCGATGAAATCGGCGGACGTATCAACATTATCGAGGCCGGCGAAGATATCATGACCGAAGATCTGATTGCCAAAGTTGCCGAAGGTGATATTGAGTTTACAGTCGCCGATAAGAAAATGGCGCGCATCAACGAGTCATATTTTCCCAATCTGGACTCACAAACGGAAATCAGTCTGCCGCAAAACCTCGCCTGGGCGGTACATCCCGACTCCCAAATGCTGCTTGAAGAGCTGAACAACTGGCTCGATAGCTTTCAGCAGCAGACCGACTACTACGTTATTTACAACAAGTATTTTGAAAACCGTACAGCGTATCGCAACCGGTTTCGCAGCGACCTGCTTTCCATCCACTCCGGACGAATCTCTCCGTATGATGAGCTGATACAAGGGTACGCCGATCAAATTGACTGGGACTGGCGCCTGCTGGCCGCTTTGATTTATGAAGAATCCCGGTTCAACCCCAACGCACGCTCCGGTGCCGGTGCCGTAGGGCTCATGCAGCTTCTGCCCCGAACCGCCCGCACTTTCGGAGCCTCCAACCCCAGAGACCCGGAGCAGAGCCTGCGTGCCGGCATTCAATTTATCCGCTGGCTGAGTAATTACTGGGAAGAACATATTGAAGATGAAGAAGAGCGAATGAAGTTTATCCTTGCTTCTTACAACACCGGTCAGGGCCATGTGCAGGACGCCCGCCGCCTGGCTCAGTTTTTCGGGGATGCCGACCCCGATATCTGGTCCAACAACGTAGAGCGGTACATGTTGAAGAAATCCAGCCGGGAATATTTTAATCACGAGGTGGTACGCCACGGCTTTTCGCGAGGAAGCGAACCCGTAAATTATGTTGATCGTATTTTATATATTTACGACCACTACCAATTGATAACCGACTTTCACAAAAAAATTGATCCTCCCGACGAACTGGCCGCCGCAGACTAAAAAAACGGCAGAATTTGCATTAAACCGCGCTTTGCACATATAAACCGGAATCGGCACAAGCGTTATATATATACATTCAAGAGTCTCTCCCCCTTTACCACTTAACCCTGTATGGAGGTTCCCATGTTTAGCGCGGCGCTCACCTCGCAGATTCTTCTTTTCGCCTATTTTCTGTTGATCAGCTATGTAAACCTCTTCCCCTTTAATAACCTCAGACACACCCATACGGATGTGTATTACATGGATCGCTCACTTGGCAGCATATTCATGGTTTTAGCCCCTTTCGGCTTTATTTTCAATATCCCCATCCTGATGACGGTGGGAACAGCCCTGCTCGGGTTGTATTTCCTCGGAGCCGTCCTCACCTGGTGGGTGCCTTATTTCAGCAAGC
>SLQI01000264.1 GCA_007131535.1 Balneolales bacterium
ATCAGAAATTTTATGAAGCCGTTGAACATAAACTTGAGGATTACATAGTTATCACCAATAAATTTGAATCATCACCAAACGTTTCAGGTAAGATAAAACAGTCTGGTCTGGAATACATCTGTCAATTGGATATGGTTTCGAGTGTTAGAGAAACACGCACATTTACCACGAATTAAAATTTCTTTTTAGGATAACTGTCGGTTTGTTGCCCGAAAAATCATAGTTAGTGTCTCAGACCGGCGTAAATTGTCTATTTATAACATTTATATCCTGCGATCTATCAAGTTGGGTGTATATTTATCGCATCCGGGCCGGTAGCTTCGTCGAGTCCAGGCAGTTGACGTTTGTCAAATAAATCAAAATATTCAGAACTATGAAGTTTATAATCCCTTATATAATCTTCGGAATGTTACTAAGTGCCTGCTCTCTTTTTGACGAAGAAGAGGAGTTTCCCAACTGTGATCAGGAATTACTAAATAAGGTGGAAGAAGAAGGATCGCTAATAGTTTGGGCATATTGTGATATGTCCGCTACCCCGGAGTACGAACTTTCGGAAGAAGAAGTTAAGGAACAACGGGAAGCTATCAGTGATATGAATCAGAAATTTTTCGAAGCTATTGAACACAAATATGGAGAAGTAATATTTAATCACTCTACATTTAATTCATTAGCAAGTTCTGTGGTTACGGTAAAGCCGCCCGGCCTGGAATACATCTGTCAATTGGATTTGGTTAAGAGCGTTAGAGAATCATACACCTTTACCACAAATTGAATATTCAGCAGGCATGCCAGCCTGTAGTATGAAGAAACCCTAAGCAAACACATCAGTATGAGCAGAGGTCCGGTTTATGTCATACTTTTATTAATGATTGCGGGATGCGAGCTCGAAGTCATGTCCGATGGAGAGGTACAAGCGCGGATTGAATTGGATCAAAACGCCATAGGGGAAGGGGAGTTCATCACAGCTAATGTTGTTAATGCAGGTATCGATACAATATATGTGGCAACGGCTCAATGTTCGGCAGGCCCGCATTTACCGGCTTACAGGACGATAGAAACCGGAATTGAAAAAAAGTCTGGCAATCTTTGGCAACCTGTGACTACAGTGGAAGACCCTTGTAATAATCCCGTCGATCATCATAGAGCGGTTCATCGAAACAATCCTGTAGAATATTCCAAAAGTTATAACTGGTTCAATCGGCATACCGAACTGACAGATGAACGCACCTTTCGGTTTTCAAAACGTATCAAAACATCAAGTGAGTCAGAAGATTACTCCCGGATAACTTCGAATGCTTTCAAGGTCGGGCTGGAGTAACTTAAAGCGGCTGAATACAGATATTAAACCGCGGATTTACGCGGATGCACACGGATTATTCCATTGACAGATTGTTTTAGCCGCGGATTTTCGCGGATAGAACGCGGATTTTATGTGATGATATTTCAACAACATAGCCAAAGTTCTTCCTGGCTTAATTGTTTGACAAATCTTCAATCTTCAATTTTGAACTGCCTTTACACTACACACTACCAGCTTTGATTATTGGTTGCTCAACTGACACACTGATTACTGTTCACTGCTCACCTCCTCCTCTGTGTACTCTGTGATCTCTGTGGTTTCTTCCTTCTTAGTAGCTGCCATGCGGACAGCCCGGCTAAGCCGGACAACCCGCTTCCGTTTAGGATTTTATACCCTGAAAGGTGTATTTTAATAGAAATTTGCAACTTTATACCAGAAAAGGTATAATATTGAATGATTTGATATTTTTATACCCGATAAGGTATGACCAAAGAACTTATCCACTTTGATAAACTAAAACTCAAGCAAACCGGCATTACCCATGTCGAGCTGGCGGATATGGCGGGTGTCGGACTGCGTTTTGTCCGCGAGCTGGAGCAGGGCAAGCAATCTCTTCGCCTTGATAAGGTGAATCAGGTATTGAAACTTTTCGGACATAAGCTGGGCCCCATACCTATAGAGGACAGAGATGAGCTATAGAAAAGCTATCGTCAAAGTGAATGATCGCCCCGAAGGCAATCTTGAAGAGACGGATGCAGGATACATTTTTCGGTACTTTGAGGAGTTCATCAGCAGCGCTACATAATCACTCTAACAAAACCTCTTCATAATTGTCAGGAGTGATTAGATTCAAATCCTTTACCGGATAATTTTCCGTGAAGGTTTTCGGCCATTTTGCCCGGGCTTTTTTGTTCCATTTAATCTCAAATGCCGAAATATCGCCATCCACTTCTTCGAGATAGTCGATTTCCTGTTGCTGTTTGGTTCTCCAGAACCTCGAAGAAGCATAATTGCCGGCGTACATGTTTTTTTTGAATCGCTCACTCACGATATAATTCTCCCATAAAGCTCCGGCATCCTGTCGTAATTCTATAGCACTGAAATTATTGATCACCGCATTACGAATTCCGTTATCCCAGAAATAAATTTTGCGGGATTTTTTCAGCTCATTCCGAACATTTCTGCTGAAGGATCGCAACCGGAATATGACAAACGTTTTTTCAAGCAAATCCAGGTATCTGCTTACCGTTACAACGTCGGTGCCGGTCACCTGAGCAAGCTCGTTGTATGAAACCTGCTGTGCTACTTGTAGTGAGAGTGCTTCGAGTAAATACTGAAGGGCATCCGGTTTGCGGATTTTTTGCATGGTAAACAGATCCTTGAACAAGTAGCTGTCCGAAAGGTTCTGCAGAATCTCTTTTGCATCTCCCGGGTTATTTACCACATCCGGGTACCCCCCGAATAGCAACCGCTGGTACAAGAGTCGTTTTTCCTCAAGCAGACCATGGTGATCAACCATTTCCTGAAAGGAGAATGGGTATAAATGATATTGAAAGGTGCGACCGGTTAGAGCTTCCTGTGTTTGATCAGCCATTTCAAGGGTGGATGATCCCGTCACAATCATTTGAACATCCGGAATTTCATCCGTAATCAACTTCAGAGCTAAACCGGCATTCGGGATTCTTTGAGCCTCATCAATTACCAGAAATGTTTTGTTACCAATAATTTTTTTCAGATAGGATGAAGTCGCATCTGTGAGGTTTTTCCTGATGTCCGGTTCATCACAATTTAAATAAAGAGCCTGAGGCTCATATTTTTTCAATAGATTTTTATCAAGCGTTGTTTTCCCGACTTGCCGGGCGCCGGTAATTATTAAAGCTTTGCCTTTATGCAGCTTTTGATGAATCGTATGTTCAAGAGTTCGGGCTATCATAATAATCAGATTATAATCAAAAATAGTTATAACTTTTCTTGATTACAATCCAAAAAAGTCAGCTTTTCTGCAAATGACAGATGTTTTAAGCCGCAGATTTACGCGGATAGAACGCTGATTTTATGTGGGATAATTCTACAGTTTTACCAAGGTACGTCCTGGCTTATTTGGTAATAATATTGAGCTTATAATTCGATTTAAAACTTCTGTCACCTTCACATCAGTGCAAAGCAAAGTGAAGTTAAAACCTCAAGAATTTATTAGTCGGACTGCTGTAGCAGTTCTCCCCCCCCCTACTTCACATACACCGTCTTGATATTCACAAACTCCCGGATCCCGTAATCCGAAAGTTCCCGGCCGTAGCCGCTCTGTTTGATCCCGCCGAACGGCAGCCGGGGGTCGGATTTGACGAAATCGTTGACAAAGCAGCACCCGGCCTCGATATGCTCGGCTGCGATATGGCGTCCTCGCGGGATGTCTTCGGTGAACACGGCGGCACCCAGCCCGAAATCCGACTGGTTGGCCAGCCTGATGGCCTCATTTTCGTCGGCCGCGCGAATTACAGCGGCAACCGGACCGAATAGCTCTTCATCAAATGCGGGCATTCCGGGAGTAACATTAGCAAGTATAGATGCCGGGTACCAGGCTCCGTTTTCGTCGGGAACTTCACAGCCGAGGGTCGCCTGCGCGCCTTTTGCTGTACTGCGGGTAACCTGGTCGTGTAACTCATCCCTGAGATCCTCCCGTGCCTGCGGACCCAATTGCGAGTCTTCGATCATCGGATCCATCATCTCCACCTTTTTCATTTCTTCGGTGAAGGCCTCCAGAAAACGGTCATGTACTAAATCAACAGCGATAAACCGTTTAGCGGCAATGCAGCTTTGTCCTGAGTTGATCAGCCGGCTTGTTGCGCAGATTTTAGCGGCTTTTTCCACATCGGCATCATAGAGGATGAGGTAGGGGTCGCTGCCGCCCAGTTCAAGCACCGTTTTTTTGAGCTCGGACCCCGCCTTACCGGCAACCGCGCTTCCGGCCGGACCGCTGCCGGTCAGGGTGGCTGCTTTCACAAGATTGCTTTCGATAATCCCCGCTACTTTTTTACTCGGAATGAGCAGATTTCGGAACAGCGCTTCGGGAAACCCGGCATCGCGGAAAACTTCTTCGATAGCTTCGGCCGATCCGGGCACATTGGCGGCATGTTTCAGTAATCCGGCATTGCCGGCCATCAGGGCTGGAGCGGCGAACCGGAAAACCTGCCAAAACGGGAAGTTCCACGGCATCACAGCCAGAACCACCCCGAGGGGGTTAAAGGTGACAAAACTCTCACGCGCTTCGGTATCGATATTGCTTTCTGAAAGAAACCGTTCGGCGTGATCGGCATAATACTCGCAAACCCATGCGCATTTATCCACCTCCGCCTTGCTTTGACTGATAGGCTTCCCCATTTCCAGCGTCATAATTTCAGCATATTGCTGCTTCCGCTCCTTCAGAAGTTCCGCCGCTTTCAGCATTCGCTCCCGGCGGTAGGAAAACGGGGTGGTTTTCCATTGTTGAAAAGCTTCGTGAGCCTCTTGGGTTGCCTGCTTTACTTCCTTATCAGAGTGTTCTTTGTAACTTTTAATCTTTTGATTATTAGCCGGATTAAATGTAGTAATACTCATCAGAGTTGAAATTCTGTTATTTGATTTTACAAGTAATAGTTATGTGGCAGATGCATCGATGTTTTGCAGCTGCTCCCGGATATGATTCAGTTCATCTTCATTTACGGTATGCCCCATTCCCGGGTAGATACGCTTGTCGACTTCAGCATTCATTTTTTCAAACACCTCTGCGGTTTCATGGACCCGTTCTACGGGGATGTGGGGATCTATATCGCTGCATCCCAGGAAAATGTGGGTTTCCTGCAGTGATCCCTTATAATTGCGCGGGGTAGCGGGCGGACCGATCAAACCGCCACTGAGCCCGAACACCCCGGCATATTTTCGGGGATGGCGCGCTGCATACTCGGTTGCCAGACAGGCGCCCTGGGAAAATCCGAGCAGATAGATGGAATTGGCATCAAACCCGTTATCACCGACATAGTTAATCAGCTCATCAATGGCCCGGAGTCCGGATGTAATGCCCGGCTCGTTCTGATCCACAGGCGCCATAAATGAAAGGGGATACCAGGTGTTGTTGGCCGCCTGTGGAGCCAGATAAGCGATATCATTACGGCCAAACTCGTTGGTAAGCGTCAAAATATTTTCAGCTGAGTCCCCGCGTCCGTGAACTACGATCATCACAGCTTTGGCGTTCTTCAAATCAGCGCCGGTGGCTGCAATAGGTTGATTTTGATGAGGATTGGGCTCGGTAAACATAGGTTAATTTATGTGGTTGGTTCAATCTTCTGCCGCATGGAGTATAACATTTTTGAAATTGTGAAAATTCACCCGTGTAGAAAAGCTGCGGATCAGGCAAAATAGACCAGGCAACTTAGACCTGCCAGGTCCCGAGACCTGGCAGGTACATGACGACTAACCAGGTATTTCAATAGTTTATCTGTTTGAGCTTAGGCTCATTATCTAACTAGTGCCTGTAAGAAAACAGGTAGTATCTTAAAAAATGCCAATATCTGGTGCCGTATATTCGGTAATTCGGTAATTCGGTAATTGGGTAATTGGGTTTAAAGCAACTCATGGAGCCAAATACCCAATTTTTCTTAATCTACTGATTTACCATAATTACCTGTTGTTTCCAAGTGGCATCGTGAGTTTTCTTACAGACACTAACTAAGCGAAGAAAAACGAATCCCGGAGGTAAATTTCAAAAAGCTCGAAGTAACTGATCAGTCGATAGGGACCTGCCAGGTCTGCGGACCTGGCAGGTGCGAATTAAATTCCATTGACAGATGTTTTTTGCCGCGGATTTTCGCGGATGCCCACTATCAGAGCGCATCCACAGTCACAAAGATATTTACCGGTATTTCCTATAATAAAGCTTCAGACTCGCCGATATATATGGGGTTGAAGAGGCTCTTCACATTTCTTCATATTTGCTTCACAAAGTAGCGGCATTTTTACAAGCTGAGTTATTAGTTTTGTGAAACCGGGATGACAACCATCTACAAACCAGATACCACTAAACATTTTATTGCCATAAACTTATGAGCTCAAAAACTCAGAAGATCGGGGTCGTTCTGATGAATCTCGGAGGACCGACCTCCGAGCCGGCAGTGCGGGAATTTCTTGAAAATCTCTTCGCGGACCAGGATATCATCAACATGGGTGGCGGACGTACCCAAAACGCGCTGGCTAAGATTATTGCAAAATTCCGGTACAAGGGAGTAGCCGAAAAGTATAAAGAGATCAACGGCTGCCCTAATGGCTGTATGGGATCCAAGTATTGCTTCAACCGCCAGAATAAAGTGGTTTCGGATTGCTGCTCCCCCATTAACTCACTAACGGAGTCCCAGCGGCGCGGACTGGAAAAGAAGCTGAAAAAAGAGTGGCCGGATCATGAAGTTAAGGTATACACCGCGATGAGATACTGGCTGCCGTTTGACTACGACGTATTCCAGGAAGCCATGGATGATGGTGTAGACCATCTTGTGCTCACTCCGCTGTATCCTCAGTTCTCTTTTACCACAACAGGCAGCAGCCTGCGCAACTGGGAACACATCCGGCGCCGGTATGAAAGCGAAAACAAAGCGCCCGGCTGGCAGGAATATGTGATCAAGAATTATCACCTGAATCAAAATTACCTCAACAGTCTTAACGACCGGATCAACGAAGCGCTGGAATCTGAATTTACCGAGGAAGAGCGGCAAAAGACGCATCTGGTATTTTCGGCGCACGGAACGCCGTTATATGAGGTAGAAAAAGGCGACCCCTATACATGGCAGATTGAAGAAACCGTCAATGCCATCATGGAAATGCGGGGGCATAAAGAATCCTGGTGGCTCGGCTACCAATCCAGGGTGGGTCCGAATAAGTGGACGCAGCCCAATACCGAAGATCTGGTGATCCGGTTGATTAATTACGGGGTCAAAAATCTGCTCATGGTACCGGTCGCATTCGTGACCGATCATATAGAGACTTTGCATGAGCTGGAAATTGAACTTCCGGAAGAGCTTGAAGAACAGAATCTGGAATACAACAAATTAAAAGCGACCAAAGGAATTAACGATCATCCTTCGTATCTTCAGGCACTCAAAGATGAGATTTCAATAAAAATCGGTCATGTGCTCAATGAGCAGCCCGGTGATGTGGATAAAAAGGAAAAAGCTGCTACCGTTTCTTAATGAAAAACAGAAGCACAACATTTGATCAACTTACCTCCATTGGGATCAACCACTGGAAAGCTCCGGTATCGGTAAGGGAGAAATTCAGCCTTACCGAAAGCGGCCGGAACGCGTTTCTGAAAGAAGCCGCTGAATTGGGTTGCTCAGACCTGATCGCGCTTTCTACCTGTAACCGTAGTGAGCTTCTGACATCATGTGATGATCCCGGCCGGATGAGTGACCTGTTCCTCAAATATACCAACGGATCCTGGCAGGAGTTTGAAGAATACGGCTTTATTTTGCAAGGCCGGGAAGCCGCCGAACACTTTTTCCGTGTAGCGGTGGGATTAGACGCCCAGATCCTCGGTGACCTGCAGATTATAAAACAGGTTAAGGAAGCCTATGAGTTCGCTCATCAGAATGAAATGGTAAGCGGCACACTGCATCGCCTGATGCAGTATATGTTCCGGGCGCATAAACGATCCCGCAATGAAACCGATCTGGCAACCGGCGCTGCGACAACGGCTTATGCCGCCGTTCAATATGCGCGCCATCACATGAAGTCACTGGTGGACAAAAACATCGTGCTGGTCGGTACCGGGAAAATCGGTAAGGTTACCTGCAAAAACCTCATGAGTCTCGGAGCGCATAATGTGACGCTGGTCAATCGCACCCGAAGCCGGGCAGAGCAGCTGGGAGACCGGTTCGAACTACCGGC
>SLQI01000378.1 GCA_007131535.1 Balneolales bacterium
CTCAGGAATGAGGTTGAATCAGGAATAGAAATTGAAAGTCGCTCTGTGACGGAGTAAGAATTCCCACTTCAATCGAGATTCTTCAACAAGGTTTGAATAGAATCAAAATCCGGCAGGTTATCGGCATTATCCAGTACTTCACTATAGCTGATTAACCCATTTCGACCGATAATAAATACCGATCTTTTGGCCACTCCGTTCATGCCGAAAAAATTGGTATCAAGTACGTTGTATTTTGAGGTGGTTTCTTTGTTGAAATCACTCACCAGTTTGAAATTAAGGTTATTGGCCTTTTTAAATTCTCTGAGAGCAAAAAAGCTGTCCACAGAAACTCCAATAACCTCTGCGTCCAGTTTATCAAAAGTACTCATTGTGTCCCGTACATAGCACATTTCATTGGTACACACACCACTGAATGCCAGCGGGAAAAACAACAGAATGATATTATTTTCACCTATCCTCTTACTGAGTGTAAAGGGCTTTCCCTCAGTATCCTGCAATGTAAAATCGGGTGCGGCGACTCCCGTCGGTAAACCTTTGGACATGTAGATATTTTAAGCTCAAGTAATTATATAAAGCAGACGGAGCTGCCGTATTCATTGGAAAGGATGAAGTTACCCCCGAAATCATTTTCTTCATAATCGATGGTAGTTCCTTCTACATAGCTTTTCGAGTCCGGCTCGATACAAACTGAAATGCCATCAATGACTTCAATGATATCATCTTCCTGGCGGGGATCATCAATAGCAATACCTACAGCCAGTCCTGCACAACCGGCACACCCCGATGTCAGCCGGACTTCAGGCTGCCCCATCTCCCCTTCTTCAACCAGATTCTTGATTTTTGATTTAGCTGTATCGGTTATCGAGATATTCATAGTTCTTCGGTTTGCAAATCCTGCATGATCGTATTTTCATCGAGAATTTCCCCGGTTTCTCTGAAACGTCGATCAAAGCCGATTATGGCCAGAATTCCACCTATACTCAACGGAACGGGGATGATAAAATGCGGAATAGCCAGTAGTGTATCCGGCATCCAGTATAGAATACTGCTTATAATTCCGAGAATCATGCCTGTGAGAATCAGTATGGTGCCATTGTCTTTTTCCATACTTACGCTGTAAAGGAGTAATATGATCAGAAATGCACTGACCACGTAGATTGTGAATACCACTTCCATCATCATCAAGCTGTTAAATAAAAACGGAAGTAAGAGCAGCAGAATAAATGGCAAATAGCAAAAGAAGGCCGGGAATCGGGCAAAACCGGGTTTTAGCCGATAGATGAGCCATGATCCGGCGCTTAATAGTGTGGAAAATGCCACAGCCCTGCTCCAGTGAAATATTTCGGCATGGAATCCGGTCGTATTCAACCAATCCGGATTCATCCATGCCAATACACTGATCATTCCCGCTGCCCCGCTGAGACCGAGCATCAAGTGATAGGGGTTACCTGTGTGGTTGAATATGGTGAGTAATCTCAGGGCAAAAATCCCCAGAATCACCATGGAAACAACACTTATAGTGGAGATCATGGGCGTTAATGTTGAGGTGCTGACCGGGTTTGATCCAATGCCATAACCCGCTCAGCAATACTTTTCAATTGACTTCGGTCATATTCGATATGCTCGCGGACCAGTTCGGTTACTTTTTTTACTCCATCCGGGGTTTCAATAGATTGACTCCAATCCTCCTCAGGCAAATCGCGAAGCAGATTAGAATAGTCTGCCCTTTTTTTGATGGCCTCATTCAGAATGCTGTTTACGTCAGCATCGGAGTCCTGGATCCGAAAGTCATCATCTACAGTCTGTACTTTCGCTGAACTGTCCCTGCCGGTCTTAATTGCTTCAATCAACGGGCGGTAATAGCGTTTCTGCTGTTCCTGCAGTTGCGCTATCACATCAAGGATTGAAACCGAGCCGGGAGGTCGTTCCGCATAAGGTACAGCGGTAATCACGGTCTTAAGTGCTTCAAGCTCATCCTGTAAATACGATACATCGTCAAGCAGTGTTCGGATTTCGGATGAAAGGCCCATTAGCCGGCACTAATTTAGGTGTTGTGATTAATTCGAAGAAGCCTGATCTGCCTCACCGGCCTTCTTTTCTTCCAGCATGTCTACGAGAGAGAGCCCGGTTTCCCAGTTTTCATCACGCGGACGTACGGCGTGAATATTGTTTTCCTCAGGGAAATTCCAAAACTGTCCGAATTGGCGATTACGGTATTCGCGGAGGTAATCAAGCCGTTCCTTGAGCTCTTCCTTAGATTTCAGCAGGCGGGATTTATCGTAGATGGCCTCTTCCCGGGAGTTAAAGGTGATATCGTAGTCTTTACTCATCACAATAGCCTCTTCCGGGCAAACTTCCTCACACAATCCGCAGTAAATACACCGCAGCATGTTGATTTCAAAAAAGGTAGGATATCGCTCTTTTGGATCTTCCGTCTCAGATGCCTGCATACTGATTGCCAGAGGCGGACAAGCACGGGCACACAAACCACAAGCTACACATCGCTCCTGCCCGTTGTCTTCAACCAAAACCGGACGGCCGCGAAAAATTGCAGGCGGATCCCAGGTTACCTCGGGATATTCCATGGTTACTCTGGGCTTGAACATTTGCTTAAAGGTATAACCCAAAGCTTTCAGAATTTCAGGAAAAAACAGCCTTTGCAAAAGGTTGAGCTTCCGTTCTGATGCTGCATCTTTTTTAATACTGTTATTACGGGGCTTTTCCAGATTTTCCAATTGAGCCATAAATTGTGTGGTGTTCAAATAATTTTTTACCGTGGCGAAGATAAGATATCATTAGCTTTCATACAATTCGGGCAGTCAGTTTTCCCGAAAAGTTAAGGTGAGCGGGACACCTTTAAACCCGAAAGCCTCACGCATTTTGTTGTAGATGTAACGCCTGTAATTAGCCGGGAGTTCACGTGGTTTATTCATAAAAAATATGAACACCGGCGGATTGCTTTTTACCTGGGTCGCATATTTTAAGGTCAGCTGCCTGCGACCGCTCATAGGCAGCGGACGCTCTTTTTGAAGGTTTTGCATAAACTCATTCAGCTCATGAGTGGGTATTTTTTTGTTTCGCTCCCCGATCACCTCCAGGCAAAGATCCAGTACCTTCGTAATGCGCTGCCGTCTTACCGCCGAGATGGTAACAATCGGCACGTAATCCAGATCCGGAATCATTTCCCTGATGAAGTTGCGATAGTCACGTTCGGTATTGGTTTCTTTCTCCACGAGGTCCCATTTATTCAGGGCAATGACCAACCCTTTATTAAACTGCTCAGCTTCTTTAAGAATTTTTATATCCTGTTTCTCCAGGCCTTGTACCGCGTCAAGTAACAGAACAGCCACATCACACTCCCGGATACTTTTGCTGCTGCGGAGGGAGCTGTAGAATTCAATGTTTTCCTTTACCCTGGTTTTCCTCCTGATTCCTGCCGTATCGACGAGGATCAATTCCCTGCCGTCATACTCTAATTTACTGTTGATGGCATCACGGGTAGTACCGGGGATATCGGTAACGATAGATCTTTCGTCGTTCAGCAAAGCGTTTAGCAAGCTGCTTTTGCCGACGTTTGGACGGCCGATAAATGCAATTTTGGGCTCGCGATGTTCCTCCTCAGGTTCAATATCCGGCAGTTGAGCAACTACGGCATCGAGCAAATCGCCGGTTCCGGTACCGTTGGTTGATGAAATCGGATATAGCTCGTTGAAGCCCATTTTATAAAATTCCTGGGAATTCCAGATTCGCTCCTGGTTATCGGCCTTGTTAACAGCCAGTATTACCGGCTTCTTCTGGCGTCTGAGCAGTTCGGCTACATCATCATCCAGATCGGTGGTGCCGTGGAGTACATCCACAACAAAGATGATCACATCCGACTGGCTTATGGCGATTTCCACCTGTTCCCTCACTCCTTTGGACATCACCTCATCATCGCTGCGCAGATAACCACCGGTATCGATAAGGGTAAAATCCTTGCCGTTCCATAACGCCTCTCCGTAATGGCGGTCCCGGGTTACCCCCGGTGTATCGTCCACAATCGCCTGTCGTTCTCCTACAATTCGGTTAAACAGGGTTGATTTTCCCACATTCGGACGCCCTACTATTGATACTACCGGCAGCATGTATTTCTCAGATCTTTCTGTATATTTCGTTTTGCTGAAGTTCGTTATCAACGATGATTTCAGCTGATCAATTGATATCTTCAAAAGCTGTCGAATATACCAATTTAACATCTAAATATTGTATACATGCTTCCATGGTTTTATGATACGTTCGGTTTAATCGGTTCGCTGCTGTTATTCCTGTTTTTTTTTACGATGTTTGTATTCTGGATTTCCGGTTTCGCCGGTATCCTGCATTCCAGGAATTCAGACCGCAAAAAAAACATTATGATCGGTATTTCCATATTTTTCCCCCCTTTCCCGATCATCTGGTTAATCAGCGATATCTGGCGTCAGCATAAGATCATCAAGGGTAAAATCTGAACCCTTAAGCAGCCCATCTTCTCATTTACTTGCCATTTGGTCTTGATTTCAACCTTCTCACCCATCCTACATATAAAGCTGCTCCCCTTTTCTACACCAATTCACGTTTATCAGATTTTTTATAAATCTTAATATTGCATTTATCCGGTTTTATATATTTTGCCGAACCGGAAGTATTTTTTCATTTAATCCGCTTTAATTTTATGAGTGATAAAAAATCTACATCCAACGGCTTTAACCGTCGCGATTTTCTTAAAACCGGAGCCCTCTCTACCCTTTTTGCCGGCCCTGCCATTCTTTCCGGCTGTGGCAGTTCCGATGGCGTAACATCAAATGGCAGCCAAAATGGCCGAAAAGCCAAAAATATTATTTTCCTGGTCAGTGACGGCATGAGTACCGGCACTTTAACCATGGCTGATCTTATGCTGCAGCGCCAGTACAACCGCCCGTCAACATGGATGCAGCTTTATCGTGAAAACCGTGCCCACCGCTCTCTGATGGATATGGCATCGCTGGACTCCGTTGTAACCGATTCATCTTCATCCGCCTCATCCTGGGGATGTGGATATCGCATTAACAACGGTGCGGTCAATATGGGACCGGATGATGAAGTTTATACCCCCATTCTGCCGATATTTAAAGAAGCGGGTAAAGCCACCGGTTTGGTCACCACTACCGAAGTAACTCACGCCACACCAGCCGGGTTTTCAGCTAATGTGCCATCCCGGGGACAGCAGGATGAGATTGCCGAACAGTATGTTGAGCGCGAATTTGATGTAATCCTGGGCGGCGGTTCTCAACATTTTGATCCCGATGAGCGCGAGGATGGCAGAGACCTTTTTGGCGAACTGGAAGCCAAAGGGTATCAAGTCGTGCGAAGTAAGGATCAGTTGATGAGCTATCGCGGTTCCTCCGATCGGGTTCTGGGGACGTTTTCTCATGGTCATGTGCCTTACACCACGGATCACAAATCTATAGACCGGTATAAAAGAGATATCCCTACCCTGGCCGAAATGACCGAAGTTGCCCTCGAGCGCCTTTCAGGGCATGATGAGGGTTTTATCATGCAAATTGAAGGAGGCCGGGTGGATCACGCTGCGCATGGAAATGATGTGGCCGGGTTGATTTATGACCAAATCGCCTTTGATGATGCCATTGCCAAAGCAGTTGAGTTTGCCGAAGCGCGGAATGATACGCTCGTAATCATTACTACGGATCATGGCAACGCCAATCCCGGTTTAAACGGAGTCGGAAGAGGTTACCGGGACTCCAATGATATGTTCGATCGTATCCAGAACTTCCGCCACACCAATAGCTGGATACTTTCGGAGTTGGGTGAAGACAGCAACATCAGTGATATCAAAGATCGCATTCATTATGCTACAGATATCGATATCCGGGATACCGAAGCCGAGGTTTTACGGAAGTCTCTTAAAGGTGAGTATGAGGCGGTATACCGTGCACGAAGCCGGCCGTCGGCTGTAATATCAGCCATCCTGGCCAATTATGTCGGCGTGAACTGGATCGGCAGTATGCACACCGCCGATTATGTTGAACTGGCTTCTTTAGGTCCGGGCAGTGAAGTACTCAAAGAAAAGGGCTTCGTTCGGAACACTGAACTTTTTGATCTGATGGTCGAATCGGCTGGTGTTCGCGAGTACGCCTTGTAATGTGGATTGGGAGTTAGGGAATTATGGTAATTAGGGAATTGAGGCACTAAGTGCTTTCTTTTCCCTGGCTGCCAAAACCTGACAGGTATTTTCAGACCTGTCAGGTTTCCTCGGGTTCAACTAAATCGGATGGTGTGTGTCTTGTAAAATAACTACTAATTGTCACCATCAGCTCCCTTAAACCTTGAACTTTTTGAACCTTGAACTGCCCTTAGAGCTCCCAATGACCCAAAAAAAACGAATCACCCCAACTACCTAAATTCCCCAATCCCCTCTCACCCCACAGAGATATTATCAGATTCTGCCGCAACCACTTGCTTCTTATGATTAAAGAAAAAGTCTAACTGCCCGAGTACCAATCCCGAATGTCCGGCCTGATTGATCAGGGTTTTGGTGCCGTCGTCATGAACCACTTCTTCGGGTTCATCCATAAAAGTATGTGTGTGCCCCCCAATGATTAGATCAAGGCCCGGGGTCTCCCTTGCAATAATCCGGTCGCTTACCTGACTGTCTTCGTATTTGTAGCCGAGGTGGCTCAGGCAGATCACAAAATCACACCTGAAGTAATTTTTTAGCCGGTCGACGGTATCGCGGGCAACTTCAACCGGATCTTTATAAGTCACTCCACGGTGAAGCTCCGGAGCGATGAGGTCATTAAAGTCGACACCTAATCCAAATATTCCGCACCGGATGCCCCCGACATTGCGGGTGATAAAATCGCGGACCCAATAGCTCATCGGGGTGGACCCGAAGTCGTAGTTGGCACTGACAAACGGAAACCCGGCATTGCCGGCTACATTCACAAACCCGCGTACGCCATTGAAAAACTCATGCTCTCCAATATTGGCAGCATCATAGTTCATCTCCGTCATGATCTCAAAATCCAGTGCCCCTCCGAATTCATCAAAATAAGGCGTACCATGGAAAACATCGCCGGCGTCCAGCAGCAGGGTGTTGGGATTTTCTGCCCGTAGTTGGTTAATTAGGGTTGCCCGGCGTAAGACTCCACCCTTTCCCGCATTTTCGGTTGAGTATTCCGGAAAAGGATCAATACGAGCGTGGGTATCATTGGTATGAAGGATAGTCAGGCGGGTATACTCTTGTTCAGCAAGTATCGGCCATGGACGCGCGACACCGAGGGCGGCACCGGCACTTCCGGTCGCTATGGTTTTTAAAAAGGTGCGACGATCCATCATTTTTATCGCACTAATCTAATTCGGTGGTCTTTTTCGGGAGCAATGGACTCCCTGGCTCTAAGATAGTCTATAACCGCTTCTCGCACAGTAACATCCAGCTTCTTACTTTTGATGGGAGCATTTAATGCATTGATCAATGAAGACTCACGATCCGCCAAACGACCGTAGGTAACCAGCCAGTAGGTTTGATTGGGCTCGATCTGGTCTGAGCCAATGACTACTCCGGTAGCCGAATCGTCAGAAATCTGCATACGCAATCCGCTGATCGGATCTCCCCCCCTTGCTGCAATCTCATCGGCCATTTTACGGATCTGCTTCCCGGTGTGCTTTTGCAGGTTCAGCTTCTCATCGGAGGGGATTAGATCATGGATCATTCCGAGGGTAACCTCACCTTCAGGCAAATAAATTCTGAGTTCATCAGAAGAAAACACGGCAAGATCAATACTTCGGCCGGTTTCGGATGAAGCCCGGGACCGGATCAGATCTGCGATCAGATTACCTAATGCACTTTCAGGTTTACCGGGCTCAATACGGAATTCGCTTCGGGTGAGCACCCGACTCCTTATACCCTCCACATGGCGCTGGTAGGGAAATATCAGCGCTTCTAAACCCGAATCATCATCCAATGAATCTGTAATAGCGTGATTAAAATATGAAAAGTTACTCCATGAAGACTGGCCATCATCGGCGGTCTCTTTAAATAAACCACAACCGGCCAGGATCACCACCAGCAACGCTATCCCTGTATACCGCAACAGACTCCTGAATTTACCCCAGACTTCACCCATGGATCAGTTGCCCTGAAACCTCCTCATCATAATTTGCTGAAACGTGAGGATTTCCTTGTTTTCAGGGGTTTCCAGCTTTGCCTGATCAACATTGCCGGGATTAATATTTTCAATTTTCATCACAGAAGTGAGCTTGTCCTGCTCAAAATGCTTAACCACAAGCGGAGTCTGACCGTCCTGCAGCCATTCCTGAACGGGCAGGTTTTCCGAACCGGCCATCTGCATCATCCAGTCTTCAGCCAGCAATCCCCAGTTTACAGAAATCTCGTCGGTAAGCCAGACGTGATAGGAATCCCCTTCTCTTCCGGTTACCTCCCACTTAGTTGCCTGGTAGCCTTCAATCTGATCCTGCTCACCGGTTTCATTGAACCGGAGCCCTTCGTAATGCTCCTGACCTTCTTCCAGCTGTTCCTGCAGATTATCCAACATGTTGACCAGCGCCTGAAGCTCCTCCCGGTTAATTTTCAGCGCCTGCTCATCATCTCCGAAAAGTAGTATATCGCGATGGTCATGACGGATCAAAGCATGGTTCATTGAGGTTCGGGTAAATTCTTCAACAGCATCGACTCCCCCTATGGAACTCAGATAAATCCGGTCGGCATTAAGCATCATCGTAAGTGTGCCGGTCAGATTCTCGTTCCCGCTTTCATCCACGGTGTACTGATTCAAGTCTATGGTTCCGGCAAACGGACTTTGCGCGAACGCCGCTGAAAACGGCAGAAACAAAACGAATGCGAAAAAAATAAGGCGCTTCATAATGAACGGGGATTAAGAGTGATGATGCAAAAAAGTTATGGGCAAGTGGATTTAGTCAAGCAAATCAGCGGCTACCGGATCACTGACCTTGTGAATCCAGCCACCGGCAATGACGTCATCGCCTTCATAACATACCAGAGCCTGTCCCGGAGTGATAGCGCTACGGCCTTCCGGAAATCGGATTTGAATTTCATCATCTCCGGTTTGAGTCAGAAAGCCGGGTTTGCCGTCATCATTGTACCGTATGGCACCTTCGACCGGCATGTCTTCCTCTGGCACACGGTCGTACTTAACCATGTTGATCTGACGAGCCGTACAGAAAGTGTGATTCAGATCTTCGGCATCACCGACGGTTATCGTGTTGGTGTCCGGATCGATGTGGGTAACGTATACCGGTTTACCCAAAGGCAGATGCAAGCCGCGCCGCTGCCCTATCGTGTAAAATGGATATCCTTTGTGTTTTCCGACAATATTGCCATGTTTATCGACGAAATTACCACCCTCAACTTTATCCTCCAGTCCGTCTACCCGGTCACGGAGAAATCGGCGGTAGTCATTGTCTGGCACAAAGCAAATTTCGTAGGAATCTTTCTTGCTTGCCACATTATACAATCCGAGATCGGAAGCTAATTGACGTATTTCCGGCTTCTCATAACCGCCGAGCGGAAAAATGGTGTGTTTCAGGTTTTCCTGGCTAACACCCCACAATGCATAAGACTGGTCTTTGTTTCGATCTTTGCCCCGGGAGATGATGTAGCGCCCTTCCTCTTCACGAACGCGCGCGTAATGGCCTGTTGCAATATAGTCACAACCCAGATTTTTAGCCCGGCGCAGCATGGCCGTCCATTTAATATGGGTATTGCAGAGTACGCATGGGTTGGGCGTGCGGCCGTTCATATATTCTTCGACAAATCGCTCGATTACCCAGTCTCCAAACTCATCCCGGATATCGACAATAAAATGTTTAAAACCGTACCGGGCAGCTACCTGGCGGGCGTCATTCATCGACTCCAGGGTACAACAGCCTGTTTCCTTGTTGGAGTTGCCACCGCTGGAAGAGTAATCCCAGGTTTTCATGGTTATGCCGATCACTTCGTAGCCCTGTTCTCTTAAGAGCACTGCGGTTACCGAGGAATCAACTCCTCCGCTCATGGCTACTAATACTTTGCCTTTACGACTCATGTGTTATCTGAACAGAAGTTCTGCTTTTTTAGGTACGGTTTTTACTGTGAACAGGAAGGCTAACGGGCGGTTTAAGCTGTGAATTGTGATTTTACGATATGCGGGATGAATAAAATATTAAAAATGCTATCAACCTGAGTTTGATTATTCCTGCCGTTAAGACATTTTTTTAATGGATGATAATTGGTTGCTTATATTATCCTCCCGTTCTTTTTGATTGATCCCCACAGGGACAGGCAAAAAGAACCAAAAAATCACCGGCTGATCGATAAAAAGCCTGCCTGTCCCTGTGGGGAAAATCGATTTCGTTCCGCTAAAATAATCCGAAGGTCCTTCTACTTTCATCAAACCGGGTTTACCCTCCTCACCGGTGCGGTTTCTTTTTAAACGCTCCACTACATCGATTTTCTTTTCGGCTTTTTCTCGAAAGGCCGGACTTTTTTCATTCTGATTGCTTACACTACGGTTTGTTTTCGTTGACCAGCGATTAGTATCGAACTCAGGCTATCAGCTAAAGTTATTATGGTGAAACAAATAAGAGTGCCGACTGGCATTCATCCTATAAATAAAATCCACCTTTTTACATAATTGAATAAGCTTTTTATAATCCTACTGATGAAGTTTTCGGGGAATAAACAGACTGTAAAGTACGCATAACCTGAAAAATAAGCGTACAGGTTAGAATTCCGGCAAAGGATTAGTATTACGACCGACTTTAAACCATATACAGATAGGGTTTCCACTCATCATCTACTTTGCCGTAGAAGTCCCGCAGGAAAATGATATGGTTGGGTCTGTAAGGTTTCCGGGCGAGTTTCATACCCGCTTCTTTTGGTGTGCGATTACCCTTTTTATGATTACACACCGTACATGCCGTTACCAGATTTTCCCAGATATCTTTACCGCCTCTGCTTTTGGGAACTACATGATCTATAGTGAGTTTATCTGCTTTGCTGCAATACTGGCATTTGTGGCGATCCCGTTTAAGGATATTTTTCCTTGAAAGCACAATGCTTTTGTAAGGAATTCGGGCATAGTTTCGCAATCGGATGACCGATGGATAGTCAAACGAACTCCTCACGGTCCTGATTTTATAGTCAGGCCGATTGTGCAGCATTTCTGCCTTTTCGAGAAACAGCAGCATCAGGGATTTTTTTACATTTACCACACTTAAGGGTTGATAGTCCTGGTTCAGAATCAGAACATTTCCATTTAGAACCATGTTCTTTGAGGTTTCTGGTTAAGTTAATACCTCTTCGCCGGCCGGAATAACAAAGTCCTCAACCGTAACGGGGGGCTGAATCCCGGCTACCGAATTGGCAAGTCGTTCATTAAAATTGTATTCGGAATCCAATCGTTTCTGGGGGTTAATATTCTCAATGGTAACACTTCCCCAGGCATGAATTACGGCCCCTTCTCCCAGGTATATGCCATTATGGTTCAGAGACCCGCCTGCTATATTGAAATAGATTATGCTATTGGGTTCAGCATGTTGAATTTCATCAGTAGTAAACGCTTTAACATTGGCTTGTTGTCTGCAGCTACGGGGAAAAGCAATATCATGAAGCTGATAAACGAGCTGAATCAACCCGGGAGCATCAATACCTGAGTCGGTGCGTCCACCCCTCAGATACGGAGTTCCGAGAAAAGACTTAGCCGTTTCTGCCGGAGTTTCTTTTTTCATCGGGTTGGCAGAGGGCCACGGATACATTGTGCCATCTTCCAACATAAAGTGCGTATCATCAGCTTTGCGAACCCAGGCACCGGTGGGCAGTAGTAAGGCTCTGCCCTTATCGGCTGTAAAAATTCTTATGGATGAGTATGGCCAGCGAACTAAATCGGGGTTGTCGATGTACTCTTGAAAGGTATCGTATCTCAAAAACCGTATCCGGCTTCGCTCAACCCAACCGATATAATCTTCGTTATGGGTTAATAATTGCACCCAGGAGCCCTCAATAGCCAGCGTTTCAGCTGTTTCTCCATACAACAAAACCGCAATGAGTTCAGAGCCGCTATCCGGTTTACTTCTAATCGGAACCCATCCCGTAACCGCTATAATGTATAATGCGTGCCCATTCATCTTCTGTGATGATAAATCTAAAATAATGGAATAGTGTAGTTAATTTTGATCATCTTAGCAAATCGCAGCGGCAATGCATATTCCTCGTCAGGATTTTTTAAGGATGCGACCGCCGGGAAGTTTTCAAAACCGAAAGGCGTTTACCCGGTTCTAATGAAGCAAAACATCATATAAGAGCTGTATTAATATACGCTTAAAGAATTTCGCATAAGCTGTACAGAAGAGTTTTTTAACTGCGTATATTTCACCTGCATTATCGCTGGAAAACTTTGATTCCCGGATAACAATATTGATGAAATAATTGGGATAAACCGGAGAACAAAGTCGGTGTGATAATTGCTTTTTCAGAGAAGGCTTTGAAAAACCTGAAATCAACAGCTTGGCATCCCGGCCACCTCGGCACCTGATTATTTCGAAAGATTTACTATTTGAAGATTAACATGCTGCTGAATGTTCGGGAAGCGGTTTCAGCGCGATGCTAAGCGGTATCCGGGGTTTTACAAAGCCTTCTTTATATTATTTCAATCCAAGATCTATGTTAATCAGAAAGTGTTATGCCCTACAATAAAGACGCCGTACAAACTCAAGTTTACAAAGAACCCGGTCCGAAACTCGATAAAGAAAGTCCGTTTGAGTCCATGATGGAGCGGTTCCGGTTTGCAGCCGAGCTGCTGGAGCTGGATGATGGCATGTTTAAAACGCTGGCGCAGCCGGTCCGCCAGATATCCGTATCTATTCCGGTGGTGATGGATGATGGAAGAATTGAAGTATTTGAAGGTCTGCGCGTTATTCATGATAACAGCCTCGGGCCGTCAAAAGGAGGTATTCGCTATGCTCCGGATGTTACCATGGATGAAGTAAAAGCACTCGCCTCCTGGATGACCTGGAAGTGTGCCGTGGTTAACGTTCCGTTTGGAGGAGCTAAAGGTGCTGTACGTTGCAATCCGCGACAGTTGAGCGAAAGAGAGCTGGAACATGTAACCCGCCGTTATACCGCTGAATTGCTCGATGTGTTCGGACCCGATCAGGATATTCCGGCTCCGGATATGAATACCAATGAGCAGGTTATGGGCTGGATTATGGATACCTACAGTATGCATGCCCGTAAAGCCCAAACGGCAGTTGTTACCGGCAAGCCCCTGCTTTTAGGTGGCTCTAAAGGCCGTAAAGAGGCAACCGGACGAGGTGCGGTTACAATGGTATTAGCAGCTCTTAACAAAATCGGTATCATGCCAGGAAAGTCCACCATTGCTATTCAGGGCTTCGGGAATGTTGGCGGCGTCTGCGCCAATTTGATGTATGAACAGGGAGCCCGGGTTATTGCCGTAAGTGATGTAACCGGCGGATATTATAATAAAAACGGTATTGATATCTCCAAAGCCCTTGAATACCGGGATCAGAACAATGGTACTCTGGAAGGATTTGACGGCGCCGATAAGATCACGAATGCCGAACTTCTTGAGCTGGATTGTGATGTATTGATTCCTGCGGCCAAAGAAGATCAGATCAACCGCAAGAACGCACCGAATATTAAGGCCAAAGTGATAGTTGAAGGCGCAAACGGCCCGATTACCGCCAATGCCGACTCTATTCTTGATGATAAAGGTATTCTGATTGTACCCGATATCCTGGCCAATGCCGGCGGGGTTACCGTCTCCTATTTTGAATGGGTGCAGGACCGACAGGGGTATTTCTGGACGGAAGAACGGGTTAACCGGCGCCTTAACCGTATGATGAAGGATGCCTTTGATCTTATTTATAAGGAAAAAGATCGTTATAATATCACGCTTCGTCAGGCGGCTTACGTGTATGCTATTGACAAAGTAGCTCACGTACTTAAAATGCGTGGCGTGTACGGGTAACAGACTACCTACCGTTATGGCTAAGCGGAACTGGTATTATTTTGTTTAATTATGAAAAAAACTGATGGCATTTCATTAGCGTCGGACCTGTCGGCGCTGCAGGAATTACATGCTTTTTGCGAAGCATTGAAAAGCAAAATGCATTTGGGTGAGCAGCTCCACGAAAATATCATGCTGGTATTGAGTGAAGCTGCCACCAATGCCATCATACACGGTAATGAGAACAATCCCGGTAAAAAAGTGGATGTGGAAGTGTACGAGGGTGACCAACAGATTGTAATTGTGGTGAGTGATGAAGGTGAGGGTTTTGACCCTACCACCCTGCCTGATCCCCTATCCGAAGAAAACCTCCTGCGCCAGGGAGGCCGTGGAGTTTTTCTGATTGAACAATTTGCCGACCATGTTGAGTACCGGGATAAAGGCAGTACCGTCATACTTACATTCAACCGTCAATCTTCGGCATGAGTTCTGAAAGTAAGCTTCAGCTCCTCTTGTTATCCATCGGTGCGGTGCTGGTTTCTCCTTTATACTACCTCGGTGATGGAGGGCTGTTTTCCGAAATAGTATTCTATCTTCTATTATCTGCCGGTACTATTTTACTCGGTGTTTATCTTACCAAAAACCCTGATATTGCCCTCAGCCCTTCCTATGTTTTTGGATCGACTATTTTATTATATCTGGTAACCATACCCCATGGAATTTTTATAGATACAGAACTATATCGGCATATATGGGATGGAC
The DNA here is from genome assembly GCA_007131535.1 of Balneolales bacterium. Taxonomy (GTDB): domain Bacteria; phylum Bacteroidota; class Rhodothermia; order Balneolales; family Natronogracilivirgulaceae; genus SLJN01. The sequence goes on from SLQI01000378.1 coordinate 14,766, forward strand.
TTATTCAGAATGAAGGAGAAAATCCCTATGCGTATACCCCGCTTTCAGAAGCATGGTTCGGAATGCGCGGGCATGAAGTGTTTCAGCATTTGAAGGAACCTCGCTTTTATTCCGCATCAGCTCCGGTTGAGATGGTGTTTCACCGGTTCCTGGCATGGCTCGAACCCGTTGCAGGTTTAAATGGCTTAATCATTGCTTACAAACTATTTGCAATTCTCAGCGGCCTTGGAGTTATTTGGCTTTTATTAAAGCTTCTGGGAAGTGACGATGTTATCCCCTCGCATGTATTACTTTTTGCGTGGAACCCGGTCATTTTACTGATGATTGCCGGTCAGGGTACCCTGGATAACCTGGCCGTACTTTCAGTACTCGGTATCATTTATTTCATGGATCATGAGCAGCAAGAGATCATGCCTATGTTCTGGGGGATTTCAATGCACCTCACCCTGTTAACCTGGATCTTACTCCCCTGGCTGATTTACAGAGTCCGCTGGTCTTATATGCTGATCGCGCTCGGGACATGGGCGGTCTGGTGGCTGCCGTTTTTCAGCTCTGATGTTCTGCTAAATTACTTCAATGGCTTGATAGCTTACCATCTCTACCCGGCATCTTCCGCAACATTTGGCTATCTGCTGATTGAATTGTTTTCTCATCTCTATTCGGGAAGTGAACAATGGATTTATGCCACCCTGGTAATCGGTTTCGCAGCTTACATTATACTTAGAGGAAGGCCGTATTCAGGTTATGATTCTTATCAGATTATCACCCCTGTTTTCTTGATAGCCATATTATTATGGGTGGTTTTACCGAATTTTTCAACCGGACTTCTTGCTACGTGCATTGCACTTGGAGTACTGGACACACGGCTGAGATTCTATATTCCCATTCTTTCTGTAATGATCGTACCCCAGATTATTGCGCTCAGACTGGATGAATGGGCCTGGATACCGGCCCTTATCAATAGTTTTATATTGGTATCCGCGGGTTTTTACTTGTATATCACCCGGAAACAGAATGGCAGCTTAGCAGCAGATGTCCGTTAATGTGAGGCATTTTCAGAATAGCTGGATCTTAAAATAATACTGTTTTAAACTGCAGATTCCGCCTGCTTGTCCGAGTAGGCTTTTGCCGCATTTTCAAACAAAGCGTCAAACCGTTCGATGGCTTTGTTCCAGTCCAGGTGCGCGTTAACCGCCTTTAAGGTAGAGACCGGCAGTGGCTTGGTATGATTTTTCAACAGATCGTGCATCAACCGGAAGAGTTCGTCTTCATCCTCATAGAAAACGGGAGCGTGCAGCAGAGGATCTTTGAGATTGTCCGGCATGAGCTCGGGATAGGTTAACTTGTTCGGCATCACCGGATGGCAGCCACAGTAAATAGCTTCCATTATGGCCACACAGAAAAACTCATGTTCGGCGGTGGATACCACAATATCTCCTTTGTGGAGAAGGTTGCTGTATACTTCAAAATCATCCACGTAACCATAGTGAATTATCCGGCTGCCGTAACGCTTCCAGGCTTCACGGAATGCCTGGGGTTTGTCGTGATTATTGTCGCCGGCCAGGATCAGCTCGAAATCGCAGCCGCTGTCATCCAGCCGGTTCATCACCCTGAAAAACATATCCGGGTTTTTATCGAAAGCCCACCTTTGGTTCCATACGATTACCGGCGGACCTTTTCGGGCTTTAGGTTTTCGGTATTGATCATGTCTGGAAAGATCCAACCCGGGATGCATCACCGTACTTTTCGCCTCCAGCATTTTAATCGATTCCGACTGGTGATAGTCGGGAAACCGGGATAAAAAGCCCGGCAGCTCCTGCATGAAGGAATCAAAATGAAAATGAGAGTTGAAGATCACCTGATTGGCGGAAAGCGCACTCAAATAATTGATATAGCAATACGTCAGGTCCCGATCCTCACCTTCCGGCACCGGCTGGGTCAGTTGATTTTCATGCATATAAAACAGCACGGGAGTATTGGCGAACCGTGGATTGGTAAGAGCGATGAAAGCGGGAAGATTCGTCATGCTGCTGGCCAGAACGAGATCGATGTCGGCATCAATCATGGCCGTTTTTTCGGCAAGCGTAACGGCTCCGCCATTCATCCTCCACTTCCAGTAGCGGTCGCTCATAGTTACGGTGTGGATGGTATGGCGTGAATGGCGTTGCAGCCCATCCAGAAAAGCTTTATGGGAACCGCCCATAAACGGCTCTACAATGAGGATGTCCATGCTGTGCTATTTCTTTTTACTTTGAAAACGGGACTGTATTTCTTCCAGTGGAATATACAGTAATGTAGGTTTATTCAGAGGATCAAAATAGGGATGATCACAGGAAAAAAGCTGGTCGATGAGGGACTCCATTTCTTCCTGTGTAAGCCGTTTTCCCTTACGGATTGCAGTCTTGTTGGCATACGCGAGAGCCAGTTTTTCCCGCTTGCTTAAACTCAGAGAATTGCTGAGTGTCTGATACTGCTGGAGGATTTCTCCCAGCAGCCGGTATTCATCACCGCTTTGTATGTCTGCGGGAACCCCGAGAATCATGGCGGTATTGCCGCTTAAAAGCTGAATATTAAACCCCAGTCGCACTATCTCAGGTTCCAGTTGTTTCAACAATTGAAAATCCGAGGCGGAGAACTCCAGGGTCTGGGGAAACAAAAGCTGCTGGGTGGATGGCAGTCCGCTTTCGGCCTCCGATAATGCGCGTTCATAAATGATGCGTTTATGGGCGGCATGTTGATCTATAATACTTATACCGGTGAGGGTTTGCGACATGATATACTGCTCATGTATCTGCCAGAAATTATTCTGGCGGAGAGCCTTACCCATATCTAAACTGCTCTGGCCGGTATCCGCTGTTGATGGAGCCTCGGGGGTGTCGTATAAATTTTTGCCGGCTTCATTCCCATCCATTGGCATCGGGGGTTTGCCCTGAAATCTTCCGCCGTTTCCGGACGATTGGGAAGGTGAAGGAAAGTCCTTCGGCCGGGATGCTGGTGGCTGCTCGAATCCGAAATCTTCGAATCCTCCCGTAGAGGACCTGGGCTGCGACTGATTTCTTTCCAGGTTCTCCAGGTCCGGTACCCGGAAGTGCTCGTTTAAGCCTTTCGTTACGATCGACCGCGTTAGCTGAGATATGCTTTTTTCATCTTCAAACTTCACTTCCAGCTTGGAAGGATGCACGTTTACATCAACCTGCTCCGGATCAATTTTAAAAAACAGCGCGTAAAACGGATATTCTTTATTCCGCAACCAATTATTGAAAGTATCCAGAATTACATAATTGAGGTGGCGGTGCATAAACGGCCGGTTGTTGACGAATAAAAACTGCTCACCCCGGGTTTTCTTGGCCATTTTCGGGTCGATCAGATACCCGTAAATATCTACCACGCTGGTTTTTTCCTCTACCGGTATCAGGCTGGCGCGATAGGATTTTCCGAAAATCGCAGCAATCCGATCAGCAAGTGATTGGGCAGGCAAGCGGTAGATGTTTTCCCCGTCGGCTCTTAGATGGAAAGCAATATCATTGTTGGCCAACGCCGCTTGCTGGAATGTTATCAGTATATGGCGAAATTCGGTAGCATCGGTTTTCAGAAAAGCCCGTCTGGCCGGAACATTAAAAAACAGATTTCGTACGGTTACCGTCGTACCGTCATCAACAGCGGCCGGTTCCAGCCTGCGTTCTTCTCCGCCCCACAGCTCCAACTCAGATCCGTTTTCGTCCTCTACCCTTTTGGTTTTTACGTTGATCTGTGAAACCGAGGCAATGGATGCCATCGCTTCACCTCTGAAACCAAGGGTGAGAATGCGGCTCAGATCTTCAACAGAATTGATTTTGGAGGTGGCATGCCGCAGGAAACAAGGTCTGAGATCATCGCTGCTCATCCCGCAGCCATCATCTTTGACCTCAATCAGGGTGCGGCCGGCTTTTTCAATGGTCACCTCAATCGTTCGGGCACCCGCATCAACGGAGTTATCAATTAACTCCTTAACTACCGACGATGGGCGTTGCACCACCTCGCCCGCCGCAATTTTGTTGGAAATACTGCTCGGCAATTGTTGAATTACCGAGGTTGTCGAAGTTTCCCGTGATTCGTTCTCCAAGAATTCTGATTAGCTTGCTAATGTAACAATTAAATACAGCACAAATGCCAGTAAAACCGCATACGCCAGAACTGATCCGCCGTTACCTCGCCGGGTAATTCGGTGAAACTCAAGTCCTTCGCCATCTTTAGCCGGTTCCGGCTTATAATGTCGGTACTGATAGTTAAACTGTTTATGTTTGGGGATGCGCCCCATTATCGGACGAATCATGGTATTATTTGACTTATAAATTTTTCGGTCCGTGTTCTCTGATGTTGAAACGTCGACCAAAGCTAAAATATTCCGAAGATTATGCAACCCTCTTACTACAATTCGATCAAAAATGTAATTCGGAACGTAAACCGGGGAAAGAGTCTTTTTGTTGAAGCATGGCTTCAAGTTCCTTCCTGTCGGATTTTACCATGTGTTCAATCATTTCATCGAATGTGTAGACCGGCTCCCAGCCTAACTTGGTCCGGGCCTTAGTCGCATCCCCGCGCAGCAATTCAACCTCGGTCGGTCGAAAGTAAACCGGATCGATTTCGATAATCTCCTTGCCGGTTTTCTTATCGATCCCTTTTTCATCAACCCCTTCCCCTTTCCATTCGAGCTGAATTCCGGCGCAGGCAAATGCTTTTTCACACATCGTGCGTACCGAGTGGGTCCGGCCGGTTGCCAGCACATAATCTTCCGGTTCAGCCTGCTGAAGCATTGCCCACATGCCCTCAACATAATCGCGGGCATGTCCCCAGTCCCGGCGGGCATCCAGATTTCCGAGAAAAAGCTTTTCCTGTACACCTTTACTTATCCGAACAGCGGCACGGGTTATTTTACGGGTTACAAATGTTTCACCTCGTATCGGTGATTCATGATTAAACAGGATCCCGTTGCAGGCAAACATATTGTACGCTTCACGGTAATTGACGGTAATCCAGTAAGCATAGACTTTAGCGGCACCATAAGGAGAGCGGGGGTAAAACGGAGTATCCTCATTTTGAGGGGTTTCTTTAACCTTACCAAACATCTCACTGGTAGAGGCCTGATAGAACCGGGTGGTTTGGGTCATTCCGAGGATCCGGAGTGCCTCCAGAAGCCGAAGAGTTCCCAAAGCATCGCTATTAGCGGTGTATTCGGGCGTATCAAAAGAAACCTGCACATGACTTTGTGCGGCCAGATTGTAGATTTCATCAGGCTGCACTTCCTGAATTATGCGTATAAGGTTGGTGGCATCCGTGAGGTCGCCGTAGTGCATATAAAACGGAAGCCCCTTAAAATGCGGATCCGTATACAGATGGTCTACCCTGCCGGTGTTAAAAGAGCTCGATCTTCTTTTAATCCCATGAACCGTATACCCCTTATCCAGCAGAAATTCCCCGAGGTATGCCCCGTCCTGCCCGGTGATTCCGGTGATTAAAGCGGTCTTTTCACTCAATGTGTACTTCTTTAAGATGTGATTTATTAGATTTAAACCAGTTGTACGTATCTTCTATCCCCTGCCTCAGCGAAATCGACGGACTCCATCCGGTTTCCTTTACGCGAGTAATATCGAGAAGTTTGCGGGGAGTGCCGTCCGGTTTGGAAGTGTCCCAGTTTACTTTTCCGGTATGGCCTGTAATTTCACGGATAAGTTCGCTGAGTTCATAGATAGATAAATCCTTGCCGGTGCCGATGTTATAAAAGTCATGTCCCGGTTGATGATGCAGAAAGTGCACTACCGCGCCGGCGAGGTCATCAACGTGAAGAAATTCTCTGAGCGGAGATCCAGTTCCCCACAGATTTACCTCTTTATCCGGAAGAGCCTCATGAAATTTGCGAATCAGTGCCGGGAGTACGTGGCTGGTTTTCAGGTCGAAGTTATCGTTCGGCCCGTAAAGGTTGGTCGGCATCAATGAAAAATAGCATCGCCCGTATTGGCGTCGCAATGCCTGGCACATTTTGAGTCCGGCTATCTTTGCCACAGCATACCATTCATTCGTGGCCTCCAGCGGACCGGTCAACAAAGAATCCTCCCGGATAGGCTGTCTGACTTCTCTGGGATAAATACAAGAACTGCCGAGAAATATCAGACGCTCCGTGCCGTATTGGTGGGCCGCATGTATAACGTTGTTTTGCAGGGTTAGGTTATCGCGGATAAACTGATAGGGATACTCGTTATTAGCCAATATCCCCCCGACTCTGGCGGCGGCAAGAATCACCACTTCCGGTCTTGTTTGGCTGAAAAACGTATTCACCTGTTGCTGGTCACGCAAATCCAACTCATCGGATGTACGGGTGATCAGATTGGTGTAACCATCGCGGTTCAGGGTCCGGAGGATTGCTGACCCTACCATTCCTCTGTGACCGGCTACATAAATCGGCGTATGCGTATCGATGGATGCTGTACTCATAATTTCAAAGATACTATAATTCGTAATCTAATGCAGAATATCGGTATAGCGGTTTCTGCCAGTATGTTGTGGTAATTGTTTAATTTTTACCGGGTTGATTAATAAATGCCTTCACATAATTGCAAAGCTTACTTCAACCTTAGGGGATTTTTTTTATCTTTTCGGATCAACCTGATATCAATACTGTAAAGCTTGAGTCTGTCATGCATGGCCGGCGGGTTTTATTACAGCTAATATTGAAAGTTTTAAATTGCGTCGGAAACTGTAAAACCATCAGGTGTGACAATCAATGCCGGAATAAAGAAATCATTAACCGAAATCTATTATGAGTTATACAAAACTTAAAGCTCCTGCAACCGGAGAAAAAGTAACCAAAAAGAGTGATGGCACACTTAATGTGCCGGACAATCCGATCATCCCCTATATAGAGGGAGATGGCATCGGGGTGGATATTACACCGGTTATGACCAAAGTGATCGATGCCGCTGTTGATAAAGCGTACGGTGGCAAGAAAAAGATTGAGTGGCTGGAAATATTTGCGGGTGAAAAAGCTACCAAAGAATATGATGATGATTCGGGATTACCCGATGATACTTTAAATGCTATTAAAGATTACCTGGTTGCTATTAAAGGCCCGCTGACCACCCCCGTGGGCGGTGGTTTTCGTAGTTTAAACGTAGCCTTGCGACAGAAACTGGACCTCTATGCCTGCGTGCGCCCGGTTCGATATTATAAAGGCACCCCCAGCCCGGTTAAAAAGCCGGAACTGACCGACATGGTTATTTTCCGGGAAAACACCGAAGATATATATGCCGGGATTGAGTATCAGACCGGTACTCCTGAAGCGGAAAAAGTCAAAAAGTTTCTGATTGACGAGATGAAGGAAACCAACATCCGCTTTCCCGATACCGCCTCCATAGGTGTAAAACCGATTTCCGAGGAAGGCACCAAGCGCCTTGTTCGTTCTGCGATTGAATATGCCATCGATCAAAAGCGCAGAAATGTGACCCTCGTTCATAAAGGCAACATTATGAAATACACCGAGGGAAGTTTTAAGGATTGGGGTTATGAGCTGGCCAAAGAAGAATACAACGCGAAAGAAATCGATGGCGGCCCCTGGTGTGAACTGCCCAACGGTATCGTGATCAAAGATGTGATCGCGGATGCATTCCTGCAGCAAATACTAACACGACCGGCCGAATATGATGTGATCGCTACCATGAACCTCAACGGCGACTATATCTCTGACGCCCTGGCTGCCTGCGTTGGCGGAATCGGTATTGCACCGGGAGCCAACATCAACTATCAGAATGGCTATGCTCTGTTTGAAGCTACACATGGCACGGCTCCGAAATATGCCGGACAGGATAAAGTTAATCCAGGCTCACTCATTCTCTCCGGGGTGATGATGCTGCGCTATCTCGGCTGGAACGAAGCTGCAGACCTTGTGGAAAAAGGTCTTGAAGCTTCCATCAACAACAAGAAAGTCACCTATGACTTCGAACGGCTGATGGAAGGAGCAACCAAGCTCAGCAGCTCCGAATTCGGCGATTCTATTATTTCCTATATGTAATCAAGAAAAACCGCCTCTTACTGCAAGGGGCGGTTTTTTATGCTCATCTTTTGTTGCTGATCACTTCGATTTTTGCTTTTACTCTCTTTCGGCCGGGCCGTCCCGGATAAACTTCCCACACCTGAGCCGTAATGGTTGCCCGGCGATCCAGCACGTCAGTAATTATAGCGTTCCGGTCGGCTGGTACATAACCGACTTTCATTCCACGCGCATAGACGGCAACGGCTTGACTGTCATGGGGGTTATCAGGCTCAAAAACCAATCTGAGGGGTTCTCCCGGCAACAGATCACGCACCTTGTTATATCCCTCACAGTACTGTACTCCCGCCAAATAGAAAGCCAGCTGACGGATGGAAATCCTATCCCGATATTTTTCGGGATCTCGCCACTCCGGTTTCAGGGTGAAAATTCCCGTCGTGCGTAAAATTTGGGTTACTCGATGCATATACTCCTCCACTTATTAGGTTCAAGTCGAAAATAGGAGGAGTTGTGACAGCATAGTGTCACCCTGCAAAATAATTTTTATATTTTTCTGCCGGTGATAGACGGGTATAAGATGTTCACACTATTCCGAAGATTCCTTTACCAATTTTGAAATAGTGGATACGACTTCTTCAATATCCTTTTTCCTGTGCTTTATATTCACTGAAAAGTTTATCCGGGAGCGCTCTTCATGTCCTTCTAACGGGAAAAAGGGTTTGACGAAGTAACCCGCTTTATTCAGCTTCTCAGCATAATCCAGTGTAGTACTTTTGTCACCGGGAAAAAGCGGCACAATCGGTCCGCCGGAATCAATGGCGGTAGTCAGGTTGTCCCGGTTAATTTTGGATATACCGCTTCTTAGCAGATCAGAGAATTCCAGCAGTTTTTTGCGTTCGCTTTCCATCCCCTGTACCTGTTCAATCGCTTTAATCACCCCGCCTATGGTTCCGGGGGGAAGTGAAGCCGAATATTTAAATCCGAAACTGTAATTCACCAGATAATCCCTCATCACCTTATTGCAGGCAACAAAAGCTCCGAATCCCCCGAGGGCATTGGAAAATGAGCCGAGAATCATATCTACATCTTTCGGTCGGGTGATTAATCCCTGGCCTTTATCCCCGAATACACCGATAGCGTGCGCCTCATCTATGATCAACATGGCATTATAGCGTTGGGCAATCTCCGCCAGTTCATCCACCGGGGTTATATCGCCATCCATCCGGAATACAGATTCTGCAAGTATGAACAACCGGGTATTGGCCGTGGAGGATTTTTTTAGCTGGATTTCTAAATGTTTAAGCTCATTGTGACGATAGCGTTCTACAGACCCTTCACTGCTTAAACACCCTTGCAACAGGTTGTCATTGATATTGCGATCGGCGAAAATTACCGAACGTTTGTCGGTGATAAGGGGCATCAGCATCGTGTAAAGCTCAAGTTCCGAATCAAAAACAAGCGCAGATTCTTTATTTAACCAATCTGCAATAGTTTGCTCCAGCTCTTGATGACAGGGAAGTGTACCGGTGCCCAGACGTGTTGATCCTGAACCGGCGCCGTATTTTTTGGCATATTGCTGTGCCGACTCAATTACATGTTTATTACCGGCAAGACCAAAGTAGTCATCCGAGGTAAAATTCACATATTCGTCACCATCCCTTGTTTGAATTTGGGATTTGGTACCATGAGTGAATGTTGTCGTCGCCTGTAGCTGGTTTTGCTGTTGCAGTTGTTCAACTGCCTGTTGGTAAACGCGATAACGATCAGCTTTCAAGGGTTCAGAAGTTTTAGTTTGGGTTGATCACTCTTCCTACTGAAGTATCGTGCTCCATCAAGCCTAAATACCCCGTTAAAATTGCAGGATTATTGCTCAGTGGTTTGCAGGGATATTTCTGCACTTTCCTCGTCCCTTCCCGTCCATGAACTGTCCGATTCAAATGTTCTGGCAATTGCTTCAAACTGGTAGATAAATCTTCTCTTGTTGTAACGGGGCGCGAATTGTGCAAATTCAATCATATATATCCGATTGAGTTCTTCATCAAAAATCGTGTAATGGAGAAACGGACCTCCCATCAAATCATTGGTCATCTTCCAGGTACCCCTGGTTTCATAAGCGGGATAGCCGTTAAGATTCACCGATTCTGTTTCAACCGGGCGCCGGAACTCCGTTGTAACATAGGATGCTTCTCTCGATCCTCGTATAAATTCCCGGTTTAAGCTGTCTCTCATACGGTGAATCCAATCGGTATCAACAAAATCGGTTTCTTCAACATCCTCTTTATACCATGCCCATATCCACCGGTCATTATCATGTAAATGACGCCGAAGTGTGACAAAGTTTGTGGTGTCCACGCCTATATTGTAATCATGCTGTACCCGGATTTTGAACCCATGATTATTCCAAAGCGAATCGGTTTTATCAACCTGCTCCCCGCCCCGGTATACGTAGTTTTTCCATCGGGAGATGGTTTTTTCGTGCAGGGTGCTTACCAGGTTTCTGCCATCCTCACGGATATTCTCAGCTAACTCCTCGTCAG